>NZ_JBGVMC010000111.1:0-3242 GCF_045124615.1 Succinivibrio sp. | reverse complement strand
CTGTTATTTTCTTTATGAGATCTTTTTTACTAAACTGTCAATCTGACCGCACTCAATTGATATATAAGGCATTTTTTTTACTTTATATTTGTTTTAATTTTATGTTTTGAAAAAAAAGGATCCTAAAAATATAGGATCCTTCATTTAATACTGACTTACTAGTTGTCTAGCTTATCTTTAACTTCCTTGTTTACAATATTTGCAACACATGAATCTGACCATACATTCAGGCAGGTTTCAATCATGTCAATTACAGCATATACAGGAAGAATAATACCCATTAGAGCAACATTTACTCCCATTGAGCTTACAAGTGAAATTGTCAGGAAGTAGCAACCCATAGGAACGCCAGCATTACCTACAGCTGCAAATGTAGCAATGACAATCCACAAAATGAAGTTTGATGCTCCAAGTTCAACACCTGCATTCTGCATTAAGAATAATGATGTAATCAGAATGAAAGCAGCACAGCCGTTCATGTTGATTGTTGTGCAAATAGGTAGAACAAATCTTGAAACTCTCTTGTCTACATTCAGATTATCCTCAGCTGATGCAATTGTTACAGGAAGAGTTCCTGCTGATGACTTTGAGAAAAGTGCAACTGCTAAAGCTGGCAGCATACCTCTTGCAATCTTGAATGGATTTAATCCTCTTAGTAATAAGATTGCAGGAAGGATAATGAACATCTGAAGAAGATTTGATGAAATTACCACACCAAAATACTGTGCAATACCACCAAGAATTACACCTGCTTCAAGCTGAGAAACAAGCTGAGATGTAAAAGCTAGAATACCTAATGGTAATACTGCAATCAGCCAGTGAATAAGCTTGAATAAGAGCTCCTGAAAGCCTGAAATAAAGCTAATCAGAGCATTCTTGCCATCACTTTCCTTTAAAGATGCAATTGCAAGACCGAAAGCTGCTGCAACTAGCAGTACTGAAAGTACATTACCAGATACAAATGGCTGGAAAAGATTGTTTGGAACAATTGAAACAATATGATCAAGATATGAAAGAGACTCATATTTTTCAACTGAAGATGCTGCAGCTGATGTTACATCTGAAACATTTGCAGGGCTTACAAAAATATAAATAAGTGCACCAACTGATGCTGCTAGAATAGTTGTAAGCAGAGTATAGAAAACTGTATGAGCAAAAATGGTTCCACCATTACCGCCACGGGTGAGCTTTGATAGGGTAGCCATCAGTGAAACTGCAATTACAGGTACAGCAATGAAGCTGAAAAGTCTTGTATATACAGTTGCAATAACGTCGGTTATGCTGTTTACAGTTGCGTTGCCAATGTAACCTAAAATGGCACCTGCAATTAAAGCACCAATATAAAAAGCTGCTGTTCTAAGTCTCTGTTTGCGATCTACCTTTGACATGGCAGTATCGGCAGCCTCAACAATTCGGTTGTTATTTGTCATATAAATCCTTAATTAGTCCTGATGATATAAAGCTGTTGAAAGATATCTGTCACCATTGTCAGGAAGCACAACAACAATGGTTTTACCCTCGTTCTCATCCTTCTTTGCAAGCTCAATTGCAGCAGTTAGTGCAGCACCTGATGAAATACCGATAAACAGACCTTCCTTTTGAGCAAGAAGACGTCCGTTATTGAAAGCATCATCGTCATTTACACCGATAATCTCATCAACAACTGAGCTATTATAAATCTTTGGAATGAATCCTGCTGAAATTCCCTGAATTTTATGAGGACCTGGCTTACCACCTTCTAAAACAGGAGATGCTGAAGCTTCAACTGCAACAATCTTAACTGATGGCTTCTTTTCCTTTAGGTATTTGCCAGTACCTGAAACTGTACCACCAGAGCCTACAGCTGATACGAAGATATCAACCTGACCTTCTGTGTCTTTGAAAATTTCAGGACCTGTAAGTTCGTAGTGAGCCTTTACATTAGCCTCATTTTCAAACTGCTGCGGAATAAATACATTCTCATCTTCTTTTGCAAGTTCAAAAGCCTTTTCAATGGCGCCTTTCATGCCCTTTGAGCCTTCAGTTAAAATAAGCTTAGCACCATAAGCCTTAAGAATATTTCTTCTTTCAACTGACATAGTCTCTGGTAGAACTAAGGTAACATCAAGGTTGTATGCAGCACCAACTAGTGCAAGACCGATACCGGTATTACCGGATGTAGGCTCAACAATCTTTGTCTTTTCATTGATTTTACCGGCCTTAATTGCTTCTTTTATCATATAAAAGGCAGCTTTATCCTTAATAGAGCCTGATGGGTTGAGACCTTCAACCTTTGCAAGAACTCTTGCCTTTAAATTTAAGAGCTTTTCAATATTTGTAAGCTCTACAAGTGGAGTATTTCCTATTAAATCTGTAACTGATTTGAAAAGCGCCATTTGCAAGTTTCCTTAAATAATTATATTAAACCTATCAAAATACTGTGTATTTGATTATATACGTATTTTTGCTCTTATTGCAACAAAATAAAAGATCAAAATCATGCTTTTTATCTGTCAGAGCCATTCTTGTTTTTTTAACGTTTGATAATTTGGTATTATTATATGAATATTTATGGATTTGTTGGTGTATAAGACAATGAATAACAATATTTTTCCGCTTTCAATGTTTGACAACATTAAAGCACATCCTGAAAACTACCGACTTATAGAAAGAATTCCTTTAACTGTAAATGGTGTTGATACCCATTTTCCAATTAAATTAAATGAGCCTGTTGAAGGTGAAAGAGTTCATACTGTTGTTTTTCTTGATACAGAAACTACAGGTATGGATTTTGAAAAGTGCAAGTTAATCGAGCTTGGAATGGTTAAGGCAACCTTTTCTCTTGATAGAAAGATAATTCTGTCGGTAGATAAGTACTATGATGAATTTGAAGATCCAAAAGAGCCAATTCCAAAGGAAATAATTGAAATCACCCATATTACAGATGACATGGTTCAGGGCCACAGTTTTGATGATGATATGGTTGCAAATTTTCTTGCAGGAAGACCGCTTATTGTTGCTCACAATGCAGGTTTTGACAGACCATTTTTTGATAAGCGCTTTGGAATGTTAAATTCTTTAAGCTGGGCCTGTTCCTTAAAAGAGATTAACTGGTCGAAACTTGGTTTTAACGGTCAGAAACTTGAATATTTAAATTCATGTCTTGGCTATTTTTATGATGCACACAGAGCATATACAGATGCCTTAGCTTTACTCTGGATCCTTTATCAAAAGCCAGAGGCCTTTGCCTGTCTTGTAGACAG
>NZ_JBGVMC010000110.1:0-3274 GCF_045124615.1 Succinivibrio sp. | reverse complement strand
ACACCATACAGGTTTTCAATCTCCATGAATAGATACTCGCCTGCATTAGTAGATAACTCTGGGATCTGAATAATCTCAATATTCTTAAAGTTCTGCTTTAACATAGCCTCTGCGGTTAAACCGTATTTGTTAGGCATTGATAGATATGAGATCATGCTGTTTGAAATAGCCAGTTTAATAGGCATATCCATTGAAATATGACCACCATTCTTTGATGCCAACTCGCTCCATAGCTTTAGAATATCGTTATAAACGATATTTCCTGCATTGTCTGGATCTGCAGTTGTCTTAGTTGCCCAAGTAGCATTACCGCCTACTGTGATAGGTGAAATTGAGGCATTTAAATTAGGTTCATTTAAAATTCCGTAATTAATCTTGCCTGAAACGCCCTTCAAGTAGAACTGATTTTGCTTTCTAGCGATAATATCAGCACCTGCTAACTGCTTTCTTGACTGTAGAGCAATCTTAGCAGTATTAGCCTTATCCATTTCAAGATCGCCATATTCGATCATTGTCTGGAATCTTACCTGCTCACGTACTGGGTATTCATAATTAACGGTAGTTGTCACATTCTCGGTGCGATCTGAGTATGCGGTAACGTCACCAGTGCGCTCCTCCACCGCAAAAGTGGTCAGCTCAATAGTCCAGTCACCCTGCTTTACTTCAGGTGCTAACTTGTTTGCATTGGTAACAGCAAAAAGGATCTCAACAATCTGAGGATCGATATACTGAAACATTGAAGCAGGATAACCGATATTTGGTGTAGTCTGCAGTGCGCTATCCATAGCTAGCTTAGTCTTTGCGAAATTTGTCTTAATATGTCCGTTAACGGAATCATAAGCCATAACACCCTGAGCACCATCAATTGAAATGCCCTTTGCCTTTAATTTCTCAAGTGTTAACATGATTTAACTCCCAAAAATCTTTTAAAATCAATTAGTTGAAACGCTGAATGATCACAATATCGCCTGCGCCTGCGCTTGCCTTGCCGTTTGGTAAAACAACCTTAAAGCCAGTATCTACTTCGCCAGTGCCTGCGCTAGTAGCTAAGTTAATTGCGCCTGTAGTTGGTAGTACAAATACACTGTAACCGTCAACAATTCCGCTAAGTCCTGCAGGAACTTCTAAATAGAATTGACCCTGTACGGCAACGGTAACGACTGCGCCCTCTGCCAGAGTATCAGTACCGCTAGAAAGTACATTGGTTAAAGTACCATCAACAACACGCTCAACGAATCCCAGAGGTACGGCATCAGCTGATCCAGTGCCTGCTACAATTGCGAATGGTGCGCTCTGTGTACCGCCTGCAGTCTTAGCAAATGCAAATGCACCTGATTTAACTGTACCGTCTGATAGTGGCTGATATGCTAAGTATCTTGCTGAATCAGTAGCAACTTTCTGTCCTGAAATGCCGATCTCTGGTAAAATACCGACTGTTTTCTGTACCATTTTGATTTCCTCTTATTGCAATAAGTTAAATTGAATCTTTAACGTTGTTTAAAAAAGCATCTGCTAGATCTTCTTTAACGCTCTTTTTATCGTTCGCTAAAATAGCTTTTTTGTTAGCCATAAAGCCTAGATACATGGCTCTGCACTCTTTAGCAGTCATGCCTTTGGTGTTTAAACCCTCTTTCTTGCAGGCCATACGGTAAACAGATCCTGCATTGTCAAAAGCTAATGGATCAACATTTCCAAGTGACTGACGGCAAGCGGAAACAGCTTTAATTTTTGCCTGCATTTCTGCCTGCATCTTTGCTTTAATTGCTTTGGTGATCTTAACAATTGAATCTTCGCCAAGTGCTCTCTTTTCACCCTCGCTTTCGTGTAAAGAATCAAGGTGCTTAGGCTCGTCTTTCTCTTTCTTCTCACCGTACTTGACACCCTCAGCAAATGCTTTCTGTACGATTGGATCTTCTGAATCAAAACCGCAACGATCTAAAGCCTCTTTCTGATCTTCATCAAATACTGGCTCTTTTTCTTCGGCTTTTTCTTCCTCATCTTCGCCTAGATCTTCTTTTAACTCGTCTTTTTCTTCGACTTTTTCTTCTTCATCTTCGCCTAGATCTTCTTCACTCTCGATTTCCTCTTTATCTTCGAGTTCATCATCAGCGTTTAGATCTTCGGTCTTTTCTTCTTCCTTTTCTTCAACCTCTAGATCTTCATCCTCTGCAGGCTTTGCCTTTAGAGCGATAATTTCTTCGATCTGTGCTTTTGCCTCGTCTTTGTCTAGTCCTGCATCTTCTAACTTCTGCAGGAACTCATTTAGTTTTTCTTCCATTGGGAGATCTCCATTTTCATGTTTATCGACAACGTTGCCTTTTGCATCAACTTTATGCAAATCTTTGAGCTTTTGAGCAAGTGCAATTACCTGATCTGCAAGCTCTAATTCTTTCTGTTCAACTTCCTGATCCATTTTCTGATCCTCTGTTAAGTTTTTAGGTTTAGAATCTTTAACTAAAACATCATGCCCTGCTCTGCCCTCCTCAACTAAGGCTAAATGATTGCATGATATATCGGTCATAATCAGATCGTATTTTTCACCATTAAAAACGCCTGATTTTTTAACAGGTGTGTAACGATAACCAAGTGATAATTCACGCATTGATCCGTCATTTATGCGTTTAATTGCATCTGCATCCTGAATGTGTAAAGAATTTTGCAGATATGGAGCATTAAAAATGCCGTCTGTACCTGTAGATCCAACTCTTGTTTCTTTAGCAGGAGCATCCGCAAAGTCTGCATGGTGATCTAACTGAATAGGGATGCCGTTTGAACTGATAACCGCCTTTTTGAGTTCTTCTGCAGGGCGATAAACGTTGTAGATCTCATCTGGCTTTAACCCTAAACGTTCATAATTAGGTATTTCATGCCCCATATATGGAGCAACCTGTTCTTTGGTAATATTTGAAATAGCAACGTGTAGAAAACCGTTATCATCAATTGAGCGCACGGAATCTTTAAACGAAACTTTATCAAATACTATTTTTTCTTTTTCATCCATTTAGAAGATCCTCATCAAAAATCATCTGCATCTGGCATTTACAGTTAATCAGCTCTGCAGGCATAATAAATTTCTTTTCGTAATCATCCCAACACCCTTTATCAAGATCGAACTCCTGACCGTTCATGTGTATGTGACTTACTCTTGATGTATATTTGCCTGCAACGTGAATCCAGACGGCTTTTTTTACTCCAACGGCTTTGGCATTTTCAGCCTGTATCAATTGCGTAATCTTTGACATTTGATCATTTGTTACAGTCTGAACTCTGCGAT
>NZ_JBGVMC010000109.1:0-4483 GCF_045124615.1 Succinivibrio sp. | reverse complement strand
AGATACTGAAATAACATCTTCTATGCTTGAACAGGAATTCGGTTCAACAGTTAATGAAATTGTTGAAGGTGTTACAAAACTTGATAAACTGCGCTTCCACGATTATAAAGAAGCTCAGATGGAAAACTTCAGAAAAATGATCCTTGCAATGACAAAGGACATTAGAGTTATCCTAATCAAGCTCGCCGACAGAACCCATAATATGCGCACTCTAGGTGCTCTAAGACCTGATAAAAGAGTACGCATCGCAAAAGAAACCCTCGAAGTATTCGTTCCAATAGCAAACAGACTTGGTATTTCTGATGTAAGAGCAGAACTTGAAGAGCTATGCATGGCATCTATCTATCCAATGAGATACCGTGTGTTAAAAGCAGCTGTTACAAGAGCAAGAAACAACAGAAAAGAAGTAGTGTCTGGTATCCTTGAGGCTATTACAGGCAGACTAAAAGAAGCAGGAATTGAAGGAAGAGTAACAGGTAGGGAAAAAAGACTGTATTCCATATACAGAAAAATGGTACAGAAGGAACTACAGTTCAGAGAAATCATGGATGTTTATGGTTTCAGAATTATTCTTAAAGATGTAGATTCCTGTTACAGAGTACTAGGACAGATGCATAATCTATTTAAACCTCGGCCAAACGGTTTTAAAGATTATATTGCAATTCCAAAACTTAATGGCTATCAGTCATTGCATACCTCCCTTGTAGGCCCTCATGGTGTGCCTATTGAAATACAGATTAGAACAGAGCTGATGGATCATATGGCAGCACGTGGTGTTGCAGCTCATTGGTCATATAAAGAAAACGGATCTAAAGCTGTTTCAACAGCATCTCAGAAAAATGCTCAGGATTGGATTAAGAACCTAATAGACTTACAGCAAAGTGCAGGATCTTCACTTGAATTCGTTGAAGATGTTAAAACGGATCTATTCCCAGACTCAATCTTCGTATTTACACCTGATGGAACCATCTATAACCTTCCAAAAGGTGCAACTCCAGTTGATTTTGCATATGCTCTTCATACCGATATAGGACATCATTGTATTGGTGCTAGAGTTAACCATCATGTATTCCCATTATCAAGATCGTTACAGTCTGGACAATCTATTGAAATTATTACTTCAAAGAATTCATGTCCTAATGCTATCTGGTTATCCACTGTTGTAACATCAAAGGCTAGATCCTGTATCAGACAGTACTTAAAAGGTCTACGATCACAAGAATGTGTACTTATTGGAAGAAGACTGCTTCAGAATACACTGCGTTCAGTTCGAATTGAATCTCTAACTCAAGATCAGATTCAGAGTATTCTAGATAACTTCAATGAAAAGGATATGAATGCTCTGTTTAGCGATATTGCAATGGGTAATATCCTCACTGTAGCTGTTGCAAAATTCTTAGATCCCGATTCTCATCACCACCATGAACTGCCTGTAAAAGGTACTGGTGGCTTACCATTCACATTTGCACAGTGCTGTATGCCAATACCTGGCGACAATATCATAGCTCATATTGCACAGGGTCGCGGTATTGTTATTCACAACGAAAACTGTAAAAACTTCAGAGAAGAAGATAGAGTTCCTGGTAAAGTTTTAAATGTAAGCTGGAACATGGCAGTAACTGCAAATATGGACTTTAAGACTACCCTCTTAATTGAACTAAACAACCGTCAGGGTATTCTTTCTGAAATATCTAATGCTGTTGATATCGCAGGTTCTAAGATAGAAAGTATCAATTCTGATCTGAAAGACGAAAAAACATTCCTTATCAATCTTATTGTTACAGTTAGAGATAGCCTACACCTGACAAGTGTTATAAAACGAATAAAAGCAGTTCCAAATGTGATCTCAGTCTATCGCAGACGATAGTATTCTCTTGTAAAGTCACCTTTGTTTTTCTATATTTTCTATATACAAATCAAAATAATAGGTGGCAATCATGAACAAGTACGCCAAAGAATTTATTGATGAAAAGACTCTTATCTCTGATAAAGACAAATTAGAGCAGTTCTATATTGATAATACTGAAGATTTAACCTTTATCAATGACGAAAATCTCACGCTTACAGCCACCAGACTGAAAGTTAAAGATCCAGTGAATTCTTTAGTGATAATCCCAGGAAGAGGTGAAATTGCTCATAAATTCTATGAATTTTTCTACACTCTTTATAAGCTGAAAATCGAGGCAATTGTCATTTTTGCCAGAGGTCAGGCAGCATCATCAAGAATATTAAAAGATAAAAACAAATGTCATATAGAAAGATTTGAGGATTTAGCAAAAGATATCTGCTTTGTTCTTGAAAAACTTAATATAGACAACTATAAACTACTTGCATTCTCCCTAGGTGGATTGATTTCTCTTGATATCATCAAGAACATGAAGAGAAGACCTTCAAAAGCTGCTTTAATTGCTCCATATATATGGCCATATTTCAAACTACCAGATTCTATACTCAAATCATTCGTATTCCTCGCAGGAACATTACCATTCGTTAGAACGATGTATACCCCTCATGGAAAGGAATATAAGAGATTGGAATTTGTAGGAAATCACCATGCCCAGTCAAAGGTACGTTTTGAAAATTATCATGATTATTTTGCTGAGCACAGAGAAATAGCAATTGGTGGCCCTACCTACCATTTTGTAAAAGAAGCAATGAAAAAGCAGTTAGAGCTTATAAACTCTGACTTTGAATTCGATATTGACATATATTGTCAGAGTGCTGGAAAAGACAAAGTTGTTTCTACTCCAAAAGCAAAAGAATTTTTCCAAAAGCATATGAATGACAAATGTAAACCTCGTTTTGAAATAATTGAGAATTGTTTTCATGATTTGATAAACGAAAGTGATGAATATAGAATAGATGCACTAGCAAAAGCTTTAGAATTTCTATTCGATTAGGTTATAAACATGACAGATAATTCAATTGTTGAGGAAAAAATTCCCGTAAATATCATTACCGGTTTTCTTGGAAGTGGAAAAACAACATTACTCAATCACTGGGTAAATTCAAAAGAATTCAAAGATACTCTGGTTCTGATTAATGAATTTGGCGATGTAGGTCTTGATCATGAACTAGTAGAATCAGTGGATTCTTCTGTTGTTTTACTTCAATCTGGTTGTATATGCTGCTCACTGCAAGGAGCATTAGTAGACAGCCTTGTAACTAATCTAATCAAGGCTGAACGAGGAGAAATTCCAAGATTCAAACGAGTTATCATCGAAACAACAGGCCTTGCTGATCCTGCTGGTGTTATCAGCACTTTAAATGGTGATGATTATTTACTTGATCATTACTACCATGACGGTACCATCACTGTTCTTGATGGAGCTAATATTAGAGATCAATTAAAGAAACAATACGAAGCAGTAAAGCAGATTGCACTTGCAGATATTATTATCGTAAGCAAAACAGATATGATAGATTCAGACGAACTTGATTCTATCTATGAAGCCGCACAAAAAATTAATCCCTCTGTAAAAATCTATCCTGCTGTAAAAGGTAATTTATCTCCTAACATTCTGTTTGAAGTAGGACCTTATAAGGATCACGATGCTGCATATGATAAGAAGGTTAGCTCCTGGATTTCTATAAACACAACATCAAATGGATTTGCATCTTCTTTCAGACCTGCAACAGTTTCTGGTGATGTTGGAGTTGCAAAACAGAAAATTATTGCTCATTCTGATATTGATTCCTTTGCATTGGAATTTGATACTCCTCTTGAGCCTTTAGCTCTATTAGCAGCATTATCTGCTGTCACAACTCAGTATGGTGACTCTCTATTAAGACTCAAAGGCATTCTAGATCTTAAAGATCAGGATAAACCTGTTGTAGTTCATGGTGTAGTAGGAAACCTATATCCATTATCAGAACTGCACTCATGGCCACAGGGACAAAAGAAATCCAAGCTTGTATTTATCTGCAGAAAGAGCGTGCTTGAGCAGATAAAACATATGTTCAATGAGGTAATGTCAGATCCTGAATCAGCTTCAAAAGCTTATTATCAGAGTATGATAGACAATATTGAGAGAGCCGACGATTTAGACAATCCTTACGGAAACTCTTACTAAAAAGACTTATTTTGCATAAAATTATGCATCTGATTCTACGAACATAACGAAAAAGAATTCTCTGATTTTTCAAAGAATTCTTTTTGTTTAACTTCCGATTGTAACTAAGAACGTCATAATTTAAAAATAATCCCAAAGTGGGATTATTTTTAAGGACTTTATTACTGAATTTCTTCTCTTGTTGTATCACCGGTTACAACGATTTCAACACGACGATCTGGTGCTAAACAGTTAATTAAGTTTGTACGGCCCTTTACGCCATCACACTTATTTCCTGTTACAGGTGAGCTCTTACCCTTACCTTCTGATACATTTACCTTAACGCCCTTTGCCTGAAGCTCATTTGATACTGCATCAGCACGGCGCTGTGATAACTTGTTGTTGTATGCATCAGAGCCTAAACGATCTGT
>NZ_JBGVMC010000108.1:0-16046 GCF_045124615.1 Succinivibrio sp. | reverse complement strand
GAGCTGTTGGCGGACATGCATCATGTCCGGTGTTATTGTCTCCTACGCGAGTTACTGCAGGCATATTATCCCCTAGTTAATGTTAGTTGTTGAGCCTTGAAGCGTTAATGTTCCACCGGCTGTAATTGTGGTATCACCTCCTGATTGCATGGTGATATTACCACTTGCTGTTATATTGGCATTTGTTGTATTGATGTTGACTTCCTGAGGAGTGGTAACATTTACTTTCTGTCTGTCAGCATGAATATGAGTGCCTTCTATAACAACATCCAGTTCATGTGTAGCACGGTTATATGTAACAGTGGTTCCATCAGCAAATTCTACCTTGCGTTCATCTTGGTTCGTTGTAGGAGGTTGAACATTACCGGCATAGAAAGAGCCTAAGATAAAGCCTTCCTCGATGCCCTGAGGCATAAACACACATAGAACATCATCACCAACATCAGGCATGTTGTAGTCGTGATTTTTGAAGGTATTACGGCACAATACAGCCAGCTCATGTGTTGTGAGATTGTCCTCATCAGAGATGGTTACTCTTGCAGTGTGCTTTTGAGGATTAGTAGAGCTTACTGTACCTACACGAATAATCTCTGTTAATGTGCTCTCTAAACTAGATACGCGCTCATTTGCTGATAAAAAGTCGTTGTTCATTAGTATGTATTGTTTACTCTTCTAACATCCATGGATGTTACATAACCACTAGGACCCATTGAGTGCTCAGCTCTTTCGATGATGAAGTTACCATCAAAAGAACCAAAGCCAGTTAACTCAATTACAGAGCCTGCCACCATAAGAGGATCACCTACTACAGATAAAGAGCCTGTAGTCTGCCTTAAGTTCAGCTTACGCAGTGTTGCTTTGGCTAAACGTTCTGCTTCTTTTAAAGAACAGCAGCGTTTCTTTAAAACGTATGTTTGACCTGATTCCTCAACACTATCGTCAGTGTAGGTGTAATCCTGATCTTCAACTTTCTGCTTTTGATTGCCTTTTTTAGATTTGGCTTTAGATGTCTTTTTTGACTTAGTATCTACATTGTTAGAGCCAAAGATATCAGGATTTGAAGTATCAGCCTGTACTGCTACAGGAGATGACTGAACAGCAATCTTTGATTGAGCAGATTGAATTGATGAACCTCCTTTATTGGAATCCTGACGCTTGGTAGTATCACGCCATTTAACTGTACATGCTTTGTATCTTTGTGACTGTTGAGCCTGAAACGACCAGTTTAAGATAGGGCTTGTACCTAGATTGTAGGTCTTTACAGCTTTCTTACTTTCATAACTCTTTTGATCAAAGATGATACAGGTTTGAGCGCTTACCTTTACTGATAAGCCCGCATCTTTACATAAACGCTGTAGAAGAGCCAAATCACTTTCACGTTTTTGGTCTAACCTGTCGTATTCTGGCACATCTTCACAGTCAAAGAAGAACTTGAGACCTGCCTCATCGGCTATCTGCTGACCTAATGTTTTTAAGCTTATGTTCTCAAAGTTACGTGTTTTAAGCTCACGTCTGATGGTGTTATCTAAAGGAATACTTACAGCCGAGAGCTCAAATATTCTTGGTGAGCCTGAGGTCTTTAAGCTATCTACAATCATTGTATCTGTAGCTAAACTGCCTCTACTCTCAGTTTCAAAAGTAGCTGTGATTTTAGCACCGCGCTCAGGAGACCAAGAGCTAGCCCATTTGCCTGTTTCGTCTTTTAACGTAACTGTAAGTTCGTCACCTTCATCTTCAATCTTATCTGTATAAGAGATGTTTAAAAGATCTTCATATACATCTTTTGAGATATCAGTATCCTGATAAACAACACTTACAAAGGTATGTAGTACAGAAGCTAAGTTATCCATTACTGTTTCTCTTCCATGGTGGTAATAACTGAGGATCTATAGTTCTGGGTGATACATTGATATCAGGTATAACAATCTGTAGATCAGCAGGCATAATTGCATAGTGACTTAAAGATAAGTTTGCAGCTATAAGCTCTGACATCAGATACTCACTGCCCAACTGTTCTTTAGCAATCTTATCCCAAGTGTCACCTTGGATTGAATTATATATTTTGCTCATATTGTTCTATACTTTAAACAAATATCAATCATTACAGGTATGTCTATGCAAGATGATAAAAAGCTGTCTTTAAAAGACTGGTTTGAACTAAATTTAGGAAGTAACAATGTTCAAAGAACTGTTTTACTTATAGCTCTAGCAGTGATATTTCTTACCATTGGAGCTTTAGGTTTCTTTGTTTTGTACCTTATTTCTTTATTTGTCTCTGCCTTTGTAGGCTTTGTATCTTCTTACATTTTAGGCGACAGCTTTGCAGATACTGTAGGCTCAGTTTGCATGGTTGCATTTCTTATTCTAGGAACTCTTGCAGGTGTTTTTTATCTACTAGAAGAGTTCCTGAGCATAAGCAGACTTAACTTTAAGAAAAAGTAAGCCTTGACCTGTCACTAAAGAGTTTTTCTAATTCTCTCTTTAATGAGTTACGACCCTCAGTTAAAGCCTTAGTTACCTGAGCATAAGGATCTGCCTTTTCACCATTACCTGCATTAACTGTAATTTGAGGATTAAAGTTAACAACTATGGATGAGGTCTTAGTACTGTTGCCACCATAGGTTGAATTAACCGTTGAATTAGATACATTGTTAGTAGAACCTAAGCTACTATCTAACTCAGGTATCATCACCGCTGATGGAGCATAACCATATCTGTTTTGAGCTTCCTGACTTGAGAAGTTTGTTACAGCTTCATTACGTGCACTGTATTCAGCGTTTTGGGCTGATACAGATAACATTGATTCAAGTTTTGATAATGGAAGTACAGCTTCATTTTCCTTACCTTCACCAATCAATGCCAGTGTAGGTGCTGTAGCAATACCACCCGTTGCAAGGGCAGGTATTTGAGGCATCTCAAAACTATAGGTTTTACCACCGACACCTGGCACCCAATCAGGAATATCAACACTGATAGAGCCAATAGATGAAAAGGCTTTATTGATAAGGTTGATTAAACTGTTGATAGGGAGCTTAGCCAAATCTACCAATGCACCAAAGACGTTACCAAAGATATTTTTAAGATTCTCCCAAGCGGCACTCCAGTTACCTGTAAACACATTGGATACAAAATCAATTATGTTACTAAAGATTGCTTTTACTCGTTCCCAAACACTTGATACAACTGATATCAGTGTCTTAAAGCTGTTTACCGCTGTACCTATTACAGTTTGAACTACTGTAGCAATACCAGGGAACTTTTGCGCAAACCAATCCCATAGCTGACCTGCCTTTTCCTTAACAGTATCCCAGTTTTGATATAACCATACACCGGCTGCAATCAAACCAGCAATTAAGCCAATGACTAAACCAATAGGATTTGCCATGAGCACAATGTTTAAGATCCTGCCAGCTGCGGCTAAGCCTTTCATTACAGTAGAGCCCACAATCATAGCTGCACTCATAGCCTTTTGAGCTGTTACATATAACCAAGTCTTAGCTGTTGATAAACCTGTCATATTGGCTAAAACAGCCATTACAGCTCCTGCTGTTTTTGCTACAGTAGAGCCCACAATCATAGCTGCGTTTTTAGCCTTTTCTGCAACTGTAAGTGCAATGGTCTTGTATGTCTGTAGACTAAAAACTACAGATAGAGCTGACACAACAGCTTTGTATGCTGTAGCAATTCCTTTACCTGTTAAAAGAACAGCATTGTGTACTTTATGAGCTACAGTACTTGCTATGACTTTATAGGTGTTAAGGCGAAACAGTGCAGTAAGCCCTTTAAGAACACCTGCAGATACTCTCATACAGGTAGAGCTTGCCGACATTACGCCATTTGCTACAAGCCAAACCTGCTTTAATCTGCCGAAGATTACAACACCTCTGCCAATACAGGTGATTAAGCTACCTGCTACCCATGTTAAAGCACCAAGGGCAATCTTACCACCTGCCATTACACCAAAGAGATATAACGCGCTCTTGGTCAATGTAGGGAACTTTTGCGCAAGATTTACGATCATTGTGCCAAGCTTAATGGCTTTGCCTAAAAGGTCATTCCATACAGGTAACAATTGCTGACCAATAATGATGGACAGAGCCTTCATATTGTTAGCTAAGATCTTCTGCTGAGCTTCAGCAGAGCTGTCAGCAATATCAGCATCTTTTTGAACACTGCCTTTATTGTCTGATGTAGCTGTATTCATACCAAGATCATAGTAACCAGCTTTGTTTGAAGACAACTTATCTACAGTAGCCAGTAACTCTTGGTTCTTACCAAAGATTTTAGACATGGTTGCCTGTTTTTCAGCTTTTGGCAACTTGTTTAAAGCATCTAAAACAGCAGAGATAGCAGCCTGAGCTGATTTAGGACCACCATTCATTGCCTGAGCTAATTTCTCGGCATTTATGCCTAGAGCATTCCAACCTTCAAGCTGATTCTTGGTTGCACCCTTGCCCATTGTCAGAGACTTGATAAACAAGGTTTGTGAGGTAGATGCAGCACTTGCAGATGAAGACATCTTGGTGAATGCTGCTGATAAACCTACAATCTGATCATTGGTAAGAGAGGTAAATGATCTTACGGTAGTAGCAGAGTTCTGCATTACACTGATTAAAGAACCGGCATCAGCCTGTGCAGCCTTTGACACAGAATTGATAGTATCAAAGAGCTGTGTTGTCTTATACATATCACCAGTTAACTGATCGTTAAACTGATTAAATGCGTTTGACACAGTATCACTTGACAGATTTAAAGCATCTGATGCGTTTGCTACAGCTACAGAGTAATCTTTAATCTGCTGTATATTCTTAGGATCTACAGTACCTGCTGTAATGCCAGATACCTGTATCTTTTGATACTCGCCAACAGAAAGATCATCCTGCTTAGAAAGCTCCATGTTAATCTTCATGAGAGCTTCAGCTTTGTCAGTGTACAAAGCTAGATTTTTAGTTTGAGCATCAAAATCAATAGCATCGTTTAAAGGCTGTTGCACTGTCTTTAACATTGCATAGCCTTCTAGCATAGAAGTAGCACCTGACATCCTTAAATTTTTGCCAGACTGCATGATATCCTGACCGTGATTTACGGTTTTAGATGCTTTTTCTATAGCTTCAACGTTCTTTTTTAAGATTGAATTTTGCTGTTCATACTTTTTAGAAAGCTCCTCTACAGACAAACCTGCAGTTTTGTTTTGAGACTCTAAATCGCCTAACTCATTCTTAACTTTGTTAAGTTCATCTTTGTATTTGTCAGCTACTCTTTGTGCTTTATCAAAATTAGACTGCATTGAGGCTGTGACCATGCTTGCAGTCGACATTTTGGTTTTAAGCTCTTCTACCTTCTTGGCATATTTTGCGTATTTGTCGGTTGCTTCAACAACTTCTTTGCGCTTGGTAATGACAGCCTGTAGTTTTTCAATCTCACCTGCAGCAGTTTGAGTTTTAGTCCCCATTGTGCTCAGTTGAGTATTTACAAGCTTGATACTGTCATTAAAAGCTTTGCTGATTTTACCGGCAATGTTTAAAACAAGTTCGCGCTCAATAGCCATGGTTAGAACTTCCTTGGTTTATCACTTCCTGCTGTTTTTTTTTGTTCAGCAACAACGTCTTTGATAAGTGACATCAAGTCACCTAATGGAAGCGATTCTAATTCAAGATATGAAGAATGTAGGTACTGTGACATTCTTATAACTCCTCGTCTTAAAGTATGAAGCTGTTCTTCAAGAGAGGAGTTGGTGTCAATACCTACGCTAGCAAAAAAGATGAGATTTGAGCTATTACAGCCACAACTTCTTTAGCAGGTAGATTTTCAAAAAATTCAATTGGTTGCTGTGAAGCTGATGCTGCAATAAAAATTGAAAAGTCAGGGTCGCCTGATACAGTTAGTAATAAATTGCTTGCCTGTACTCTTTCTTGAGGCTTTGCCTTACTGTTAACGTAAGATTTGTGATATTTTAAAAGCTCTTTACCATTGATATTTTCTAATGGAATATCTAGTTCATTGTAAGATTTGCCTTCAAACTCGTATGGCTTATCAAATATTAGTTTCATTTTATATCCTTTAAACAGCTATAATTAAAAGGTCGTCAAGCTGTAAAACAGCCTGACGAGTTACGACCACTACATGCCTATGTCGGCACGTACACCTTCCAGGTAGTCTTTGCCATTGATCTTGCATACAAAGTTGAATTTATCAATTTCAATCTTGTCTACTCCATTTAAGGTGTACTTTAAGTAAACAACTTCATATTCTTCGGTTTGGTCCATAGTAGCTGAAGGCTCAAACTTACCAATTTCAAAGCTCTTTGGAGTTGTTCTTAAAGAGACTCTTGCAGGAATAGTCTTGTATTCACCTGATGCAGAGTCGTAGTACTGAACAGAACCTCTAAAATCCATTTCATGAGTTTTTTGTTCTGCTAACTCTGCAGCCTGCTCAGTTGCAGCTCTCCAGTTAATTGTTACTGTAATTGAGCCGGTATGACCTAATGTAGGTAAATCAACTTCACCTGCGATACCCGAGCCTTTGACTGTTTCTGTCATGTACTCAATCTTAGGTAAAGTTAAGTCAGTAGTACCAATGATCAGATTTGAGCTGTTGTATGCTCTAAAATTAACGAGTCTAATTGGCTCGCTTGTATTTACATCTACTGCCATAAATTAAACTCCTTAAGCAAATAATGTCTGTAAGTATGAAGGATCGTACTCAAGTACGAAATCAATCTCACGGTTAGGTGAAGGAGGAGTGATATAGACGTGGAATACAGCCTTACCATCCATTAAATCAGTAGTTGGGTTCTCAGATTCTAAGAACTCTACACGACCACCTAAGATATAGCCCTTGCTTGTATAGCCGTTTAACAGGATATTGGCACTATCTAATACAGTATCAATCTGTCTGCGGTTTAATGGAAAGTCAATTCTCTGCCAGAATGTCTTTGCTAACTGAATTGAGATGAAGTTAAACATTCTGCGTACAGGAATAAACACATCCTTAACATCAGTATTGCCTGGATATGCACCAGTACGGTTGCCCCAAGCTACCCAACCTGAAAACATGTTGTTAGCAGTTACAATACCATTTCCGTTAAGGTATGAACCTCGAGAGTTATCAACAATAATCTCGGTACCGTCAGCTAAACATAAGCCTGTGCACTGAATGTTCTTGTTTGAAGGTGATACGTATGGAATACCGCTATTATCGTTATCAACTTCAGCTAAAAGAGCTGCAAACTGAGAAGAGAAGTTGTAGATTGTGCCAGACATATTTAAGCAAGGCCATAAAACAACCTCATTTGTAGAAGTCAGATTATTGCTGTTTTTAAATGTTGCAACATCAGTGTAATTTTTTACAGTAGAAGGAACATCGATTAAAGCAATTGCTTTAAAGATGTCATTAAATCCATCTGCCTTTGCTGACATAACCGCAGCAACTCCCGCATCTCCTGAGTAACGAGGACAAGCGATAATTGAAGGGGCAACTCTAAACTTAGGGAATACATCTTCAACAAGTTCTAAACCTGACTTAACACCATCAGCGTTTACACCACCAATGATATCGTCAGAAGTTACCTTAGTAGGATCTAATACTTCAGCTGCTACTACAATGTCAGCATCAGTTGCTAACTTAAAATCAGTTGTAGAAGCATCGGTTAATGAAGTTACAACAACATAACCATCATCATCGAACTCAGTTACATAGTCGGTACCTAAAACGTAAGGTTCAGATCCAGCATCTTTACGAAGCACTAATGATGATAATAGAATGCCAGCTTCTTTAATGGAAGCTGAGCCTGTCTTTTTATCAATAATTAAAGAAGTTGTCTTTGCTGTTTCTTTGTGCTTCTTAGGATCTAAGACGTTTACAAAAACAACAGGAGCTACATTGTATAGCTGGAAGAATGCATACATCGCCTCTGATAAGGTGAAGTCATAGTTCTTAAAGCCTGTATCTTTTAAAGTTGCTTTCTGAAAACCAAAAGCCTTAACTGCTTCTGCATAAGAATAGCAGAGAACAGGTTTATTAACGTTAGTCTCGTCTACCTGATTGATTGGAGCTGTACCAATCACAATAGTAATTGCAGAGTCAACCTCTGCTGCAGGAAGTAATGAAGTAGCTACTTCACTTGTCCTGACGCCATGTACATATGCCATGTGTTAACCTCATTTAATTTGAGAAAGAAAAGTTTTAACTACGGCATCAGGGATAGTTTTGATGTCGTTTACAGGGAAGATCATTGAAGCTAGAATTGGAGCTTTAGTCATTAACTCTTTTACAAATACAGGATAGTCAGGTCCTGAGTACACTTGACCATATCTCAGTCCTACTTTAGTTAGGTTAGGTCCTGTATAAATTCTTGGGAATTTAAGCTGTGATTTTGATTCAGATTGAACTCTGACCTGAGTAGAGGTATCAACAGCATCACTTTGCTGTTTAATTTGCTTACTCATATTGTTTCTCCTTGAAATATTCATCTTTAAAAGGAAGATTGTTTGAAGGTGTGTGATATTTCCAATTAGTAGTGATCATTGCCTGCCACATTTTTGGGGCACCTGCTTGGGCAGATGCATCTGGAAAGATCCACTTAACATCGGATTCAGGAATGTAACGCTTATCTAAACTGCTTTCGATTTTAGATAGAGCTATCAGAAGGCGCTGAACAATGTTTAGAACCTCGGCATAACCTTCATTACCGTCATGCCAAGATCCGCAATATATGTTTACAGTGGCATGCGCAAACTCTCTGTCTACTGTTCCTGCAGAAGGAACAACCAAAACAAAAGGATAATCATCGTTTTCACTCTGCCTTTTAGGTGGAAGACAGCCTTTAAAAATGGAAATGCGCTTGTAAGAAGCCTCACTTTTCTCTGTTTTCTCAGAAATAAGTTCAGTTCTGTTTAAAGAGCCTGGTCGTATCTCTGTAATTTTGTCAGGAGTAGGTTGCATAAGATTTGCTAAAGTGCTCTCGCAAAATTTTGCTACAGCATCTACTAGATTATTTATTACCATTCTTACTTAACTCATAATCAAGTTCATGTTGAAGACGTTCCTCGAAGTAATCCTGTGTTTCTTCAGATATTTCATCTAAGATTTGAGGATCTTCGATTAACTGAGGAACTGCAGGTCCTGTAACTTTTTCTACAGGTCGTCTTGCATCGCCAACACGTCTAAAAACGTGTCCCTGCCATACAAAACCATTACCTACAGTACGTTGAACATTTCTTTTGACTGATACCCTGACAGGTCGTTGCGTTGCGCCTGTAGTGTCGTATTTAGGCTTATAGGAGAACTTATCAATACCAAGAGGAGGACCTATGATAATGATTTGAGCACTATCATCCTCTTTGTGTACTGACATAGCTTCCTTGACAGCCGATGTCTGTACCGTGTAGTTGTCTTTGATAACTTGAGTGATTTTCTTTTTGGCAAAAGGAAGGGCCCTTGATAGAGCCCTTGATTTTGCTTTTTTAGTTACTTTTTCTAGATCCTTAAAGGGATTTTTAGAAATTGTAAGTTTAAGATCACTCATTGTTCTTCATCTGCTAAAACTATACGTATGACACCATATTCAATCGACACCGAGCGAACTACATACTTCACCCCATCAAGAGTTACGCTTTGCCCCTTTACAGGCGCACAAATAGCTTCTTCAGATACATACAGCTCAGTTAGATGCTCAAATACACCTCCATTGGCAAAGCTTCCTGAAGCTGTATCTAAACGATCATCATCTACAAGACACTTTATTGATTGGCCTTCATACTTGTGTACGTCAGAAAACTCATCAACATTGAAAAATGTCTTGTCTATGTCATTAGCTATTGCATCTTTAAAAGACATTACTTTCTACCTGTTTTTCTTGATGTTGGGATTTTGTCGATAAGTTCTTCTACTGAAGGTTCATCACTTTCAGTGATTTGTTTATCAACAGTTTCAGCCTGTCCGGCTTTAACAAGTTTTTGGGCAAGTTCATCGTTCAATTCGATAATCTCGCTCTCAAACTTAACTCCATCATCAGTAAGAATGTTCTTTTTTAATCTGATGTTCATTTTTTTATACCTAAATCTAATAGTCTTAGTGTCACTGTGTTTAACAGTGAGTTACAACACAGTGAGTTACGACTAAGACACAACCTTTACGGTCCAGAAGCCTAAAGGCTCATTAACAATCATCAGAGGTGCTGACTTAATCTGTACGATTCGGCCAGCATTCTCTCCAGTTGCCTGTAACCATGAATTTGGAACACGGTCACCTACAACCCACTGATGTTCATTCTGCTGAACGTTGATAATGTCAACAAGGCCGTATGCTCTGGTGGTATTAACACCACGACAAGCAATCAGAATTGAATCTTCAGGAATTAAAGGCACATCCTTACCGGTAGCATCGTCGTAGTACCACTCATCATATGTATAGATGTCTAGCTGTGGTAAACGCAGAGTACCAATAAAGCCCACACCATCTGCTAAAGTTGAAGGATTGATCTGACCTAAGTCGATACGACGGGAGTTGAAAGCGGTTGTATCACCCTTTAAAGCGTTGATTAAAGCATCAACAGCCTTAGAGCCAGCGATTACCTCTACAGGAGTTAAGCCAGACAACTGAGTGATGTTGCGGACAATCTTACGAAGATCGGTAATTGGATCGGCTCCGCTTGCATTCCATGCCTTTGTTGCTGTTAAATCAACATAAGGCTTGGTAGTTAAACCGTCCCAGAAATCAAGCTGATCATCAACATCCTTACCCTTGATAATGATTTTACCGGTGGTTAAGGCCTGAGCACACATAACCTCTTCACGACGTGTGATTTCCTTGTCCAGCTCATAAAGATCTTTAGCTAAGATTTCGGCTGCACGCTGATTAGGGCTCTTAGAAGAGTAAATAGCTTCACCAGCTGAACGCTTTAGTGCATCCTCAGCTGTAGATACTCTAAATGGAGCTACATAGGCAGGCTTATAAGTCTTGGTTGAATAACCGTCTCTAAAATCCTGTGAGCCGGCTGAACGACGAGATACGAAAGGAGCAATCTTACGCTTGCCACGTCCTACGATATCCACATCAACAGCTTCAGTCTGGAATGATTCGGTATGACCAAAATATCTGTCTCTTAAAAAAGTTTTTGCACGAAACTCGCTTTCACTGACCATTGCCAGCATTGTGCGAGGCTCAAAAATATTAATAGTTCCCATTTACTACTCCTAACGTAAAATAATGCCAACGTTGCGTGCTGACAAGAATAAGTCATCAACTGCAACAGAGTTTGCTGCTGTAATTTTGGCTTTATTAAAATCACCATTCAGATATACGGTTACAGGTACATCAGCTTCTGATGCATCTACATCGTAAGCAACTACGCCAAATACCGCATCGGTATTTTGGGCAATTGCTTTTGCTTTGCCGTCTGCAAAAGTTACAAGCTCACCTCGCTTTAAAGCTGAACCTGTTGCGGTTACAGTTAATGATCTAACATAACTACGATTAGGGCCTGCGAACAACTGATCATAATCTACAGAGCCTAAAACTGAATTTAAGTTTGACATCTATGAACTCCTACTTTGACTTTGCTAAACGAGCAAGTTCTGTTTTTACAGAATTTACAATCTCATCTTTCTGTGACTGAGCGTAATCCTTAGGTAACGCCCCCTCAATTGGCATACCAACATCAGCTAAGTCATCTGCCAGAGATTCGCCGTCTTTCTGTAACTGATTTGCTGAATTTGTAAGTTGCTGTTTCTGATCTTTTAATGATTCGATAGCAACTTGCTCGGCTGTCTTTGGTTCATCAAACATAGCCTTAACAACAATGTCATGATTTGAACCAATATCAATATCAACTAAGGCTTTGATACGCTTGCGCTCTTTGGTTGATGCTTCTTTAACAATCTGCTGATATAAATCAGGATGATTGTTCTTAAGATCTATAGCTGTCATTAAGATAGCTTTATCTGCTTTCTGCTCTACATGAGCTGTTGGCTCGGCATTGGCTACAGCAGACTTTGTAATATTGTCTTTTGCCATTAATTTCTCCTTTGGAAAATGTAAAGACAAGTTATCTAAGTCCCACTCGTAGCCAGCAACAGCTAGAATGTGACCACCCTTGAGACAAGCTGTTACAGGCTCGCTCTCGTTTAGCTCATCTGCAAAACCAAGTTCTACAGCCTCTTCAGCTGTAAGCCATGTCTCTGCATCCATGAGTTGTTTAATTTTTTTCTCATCAAGCCCAGTCTTTTGAGCATAAATATTGCGAATTGACTGAGCACTTTTATCTAAAACATCAGCTTCATGTTTTAAATCATCTGATGTACCTGCTACAGATGATGATGGATTGTGAATCATCATCATTGAGCCTTTATCAATCACGCACTTTGCATTTTTAAGGGAGGTAATGATAGTTGCAGCACTTGCAGCAAGACCTGCTACATGAATAGTTACTTGGCCTTTATGCTGTGACAGCAGTCCGTTAATTGCTAAAGCTGAAAAAACCTGACCGCCTGGAGAGTTAACCATAACTTCAAGCTCGTCATCTGCGTTAATCCCAGATAACATGTTTTTAACTGTCTTCTCATCAAAGCATTTATCTTTTTCAGACCATCCCTCACAGATTGGCCCATAAAAAGAAAGGCAGGTTTTACCGCCTGCCTTCATTTCAATTTTCATAGTTGTTACTTCCTAGGTTTGTCATCAGAATCGTCTTCTGTGTCGTCATCATTATCTGTATCAGGTGTTTGAACAGGAGATACAGGAGCTACAGGAGATACAGGTTTAATACCACTCTCCTGCATTAACCTTTCTTCACGTTTACGCTGTGACATGATGACATCAAAAGACATACCAGTAAGCTCTGCTGCTTCTCTGTCTCTTGTACTAAAACCTTCTTCAACTCGAAGTTTTGCAGCTTGTGCTTCCTTGGTAGGATCTAACTGACCTTGTGTATCACCAGCCCAATCGGCTCTACACCATGCCTTTTTAATTGAAGGATCAGAGAAAAAGCCAGGAGCAATAACTCTTCCCTTTGCAACAGCTTCAGACAGCCATTCTTCATACACAGGCTGACATAAACGGTTAACAACCCACTGTCTGCGCATACGGAACATCTTCCAAGCTTCAAGAATTGCACCTCGAGATGCGCTGTAAGATGATGTAAAACTCTTGAGTAAAAGCTCGTATGGAATTTCAAGCGATGCGCCTATCTGTCTGCAGATAGCGTTAACAAAAGGTTCAAACGCCGTGTTTGGTCTTCCTGGATTAGAAGTTTCGATGTGCTCACCTTCGGCTAGATTTACAATACCGCCATTTGATAAAGACACGTCATCAGGATCTGAGGTTAATTCGCTGACAGCTAAGCTGCTTCCGTCAGGTGCAGTTGATACCATAGGATCAACACCGCTTTCTGGATTGTCATGCGTAATAAATACAGTGAAGTATCCGCTCACAACCGCTGCAACAAGCTCTGCATCGGTATATCTGCCTAACTGCTTAAAAGCTTCAATGGCTGGTGCTAACAGTGGCACACCTCTACGCTGTCCAGGTCGTTCAATATCACACATCAGATGTAACATATTGCGACGACCTGAACCACTATAAGCAGGTATACGTTTCCAGTCGTTTATGGCATCGTTAAGAGGCCTGTGCATTGAATATGGATGATACTTAGCTACATAATAGGCTACAGGCTCTCCATAGTGACCAATTTCAACACCTTCAAGAATTGAAGTATCTGTTTTAAATTTTGCTACAGGGTCACATACTCTGTCAGCTTCAATCAAAGATAAACGTAAATCATAAGGAACACCTGTGCGCTTAATGTAAGGCAATGCAACGAAGCAGTCACCAGACATCAAAGCAGATATAAAAGCCAGAGCCTGAAACTCGTAGAAGTTACACATACGTGCTGCATCGCATTCAGGACTTTCAGCCCACAAGAGCCATTCGCGCTCAGTATTCTTCTGCCACTCAACTGCCTGTTCTTCAGTAAGTCCCAGCTTTTTGTAATCGATATGAGAACTTAACATCAAGCCAGAGCCGATTACGTTGGTTCTTACAGCTTTAATTGCAGATGTCGCAAGAGGCACGCCCATATAGAGATCGCGGGAGCGTGCTCTTAATGTCTGTATGTTCTCTACAATATCTTCATCAGCTGATGCACTGTAAGACATCCAACCAAGAAGTGACTTACGAGCATAACTGGCGCCGTAATGACTATAACCTGAGTTTACAACTTTACGTTGTGTTAGACCTGATGGTTGCCTTATTTGATTCAGATTAGGTTGCTGAAGATCTTTCTGTACAGGCTGTTTAACAACGCTTTGTCTTGGTATATTTTGACTAGGACGTCTTCTATTTCGTTTTGCCATATTAAAACTACAACCTTAAAAATCCTGAGGGATAGCACGTTGAACATAAATACTTTTATGTCCACTTTCACATTTCGTTACAATCGAGCTCCAATACTCTATCTGGCTTTGAATATCATTAAGATTTGCTCTTGTAAGAGAACGTGAACCGATTGTATAGCTCTGTCCGGTTGCGATAGCATCCATAGCATCAAGCCACATCTGAAGCTTTTGCTTAGCGACCTCATAAGGTATGCCACGATAACTTTTTAATGTTTTTGTTACAGTCATCAGATGACTCCTTTAGAAAACTTTCTGCGCCTTACTGCAGGCCTTGTCTGTGAAACTGTATGCCCTTCACCGGTATTAAATACCAGCCGTTCATAAAGTGGTTTCATGAACTCAATTGCTGCCGTCGCATAAACGCAACAATCTAACGCTTCGTTACGCTCTCGAATTTTCTTCCACCCCTCTGTGATTTTGCTCTTTTCGTACTTTCTGAAGAAAACTTCTGCTGTTAACTGTTTGAAGTATTCTTCAGTAAAGCCGTTATCACGACCACGGGGAAAGTGAACAAAGCCGGGGCCAATATCCTGAATGGCAAGGCGCTGCATTACAAGACGTTTGCCAGCATCAACACCTAAAACAAAGAGATGAGCTTTATAGCGATTATTATTAGTAGGTCTATCAACAATCGCACGGCCTAAGGTTGCCGAACCTTTAATAGAGAACACTCTTGAGCGTTCACGTGGCTTAGTGTACTGATACACCCTATCAGTCAGAGTACCGTCACCAGAGTCAATAAACGTACAGGAGATGTTAAGCTCTCTGTTATCTTCAAGTTCAAACTTTTCAAGCAGAGCTACATCAAGAGCTGACCACACCTCGGACAGCTTTGGATCGCCTGGTATGATGACGTGTTTAATACCATAGCATTCGTAATCTTTAGCCCATCCAAAGACAGTAGCCTCAAGACGATCATGCTGAACATCAACACCACAAGTCAGCATCAAAATTTCTTTAGGAAGTCCTGTATTAGGATAGAACTCTCTACGTTCTGACAGTTTTTCCCATAAGTTCAAATCTGCTTCATCTTCATGCCATGGTTCACCGAGCTTCAAGTTGATAAATTCTTGAAGACCTTTCTTATCCTTCTTATGATTTGCATCAACCCATTCTTCAACGAGATCACGCAATTCAACCCATGGAGAACATAAAGACGTTAAGTGATAACCAATGGTTCTGGCTTCAGGGTTCTTAGGAATCCACACCCCAGATTCAAGCAGATAAGGATCAGGTTTTCCGTTGCCTCTAACTTTCTGATTGCAGTGAGGACACTCCATCCTGATAGAATTTTCGTCAAGATACCCCTGCTCATCATTAGACCAGTGAACATTGCCCCACACCATTTCAAACTGCTTACTGCAATGAGGGCAGGTTACAAAGTAACCACGCTGATCCGACTTCATGAATTCTTCATAGATTGTCGGACCGCCTTCACGTTGTTCTGTAGTTGGTGTTGAAACAAATACAATCTTGCGGTTAGTGAAATTCTGTGTTCTCTGAACTGCAAGCTTTAGAGGATCACCTTCCTGAGTTGAGCCATATCTGTCAATTTCATCACAAAGTAATACACGTATAGGACGAGATGCCAACCCAGAAGGTGAATTGGAACCTACCATTGCAAGATAACCACCGGTGAAATGCTTCATACGG
>NZ_JBGVMC010000107.1:0-4043 GCF_045124615.1 Succinivibrio sp. | reverse complement strand
ACCTAATTCCCAAGTACCTTCAGTCCAGTCATAAACCTTATCTGTGGTTACTTCTTTTGCAAGGTCCATACCTTTTAGACCTGGGAATGAACGAGCCAGCTCTAAAGCTTTTTCTTCTGTCATGTTAGGATCGGTTGACAGACAGCCGTTCTGGGCACCTTTTTCTCTAAGAATTCTAGTAAGCATACGGGTATCAATTCCATAGATACCTGGCTTCTTGTTCTCTGATAGGTAGTCACTTAGGTTCCGTGTATTTCGGAAGTTTGATGCAACTAGTGATAAGTCTCTGATAATAAGACCCATAGCAAAAACATCACGAGATTCTACGTCCTCATCGTTTGTACCATAATTACCAATATGTGGATAAGTTAAGGTTACGATTTGTCCAGCGTATGAAGGATCGGTTAGAATTTCCTGATAACCGGTCATAGAAGTGTTGAATACGACCTCACCAACAGTTGTTGTATTCTCAGCACCAAAGGCTTTACCTTTGAAAACTGTACCGTCGGCTAGTGCAAGAATTGCGGATGCGACCACAAAGACCCCCAAAAATAGTTATTGAGACACCAAGTGACGCAGATCACATTTAAATCATTAATTTAAAGTTGTAATCATAGTCTGCAATATTTTAGACTAAAAGGTTTTTTTTTCAAGCAGAAAATTTGATCAAATGCACTTGACACGTTGACATAAAAGTGAATGAAAAGGTTATTTTTTTTGAGAATATTTGCTAATAATTTTGTTAAAGACAATGATTTATACACTTATTTTGTAAGACATACTGTATAATAAAAAAGAATAATTAGAAATAATAAAAACGAATAAAGTTTTTTTTCATGACAAAAATAAGGTATAAACAAATCTTAAATTTCACAAAGCTTTGTACAAGGAAGAATCTGTACATGCTTTGTCTGCCTATTTTTGTTCTTTGTGCCTGTTCATCAGATGGCAAACCTCAAATAATTTCATCATTTGATGATCCTGTAACTTTTTCTCTTACAGGTGTCGATAGGAATGATGTAAAAACAAATATCATTCTTTATCTGAATGACCTACCGTCAATTTCAAAGAAAAGAGCAAGGCTTTACAGCAGAGAAATAATCGACAAGATACAGCAAGCTTCACATGCATACGGCTATTATCATACAAAAGTTGAGCTTGAATATCCTAATAAGGATGATCAAAAGGATTTACAGGTTAAGGTAAAAGTAGATCTTGGAAAGCCTCTTTTTGTAAGAAACTGTGATATTTCTGTAATCGGCGATGGAGCCGATTATCAGTCTTTTTCAAAAATTATTAAAAACAGTGGAATAAGATCATACTCAATTCTTGACCATGGAAAATACAAAAAATTAAAAGAGGATCTGAAAAGCAGAGCATTAGAATTAGGTCTTTTTGATGCTAAATTCACTATAAGCCGCATTATTGTTTATGAAGAGCAGAATGTAGCGGACATAGAGGTTCTATTCGATACAGGCTCACGATATATGTTCGGCGCTCTTGAGGCTAATGATGAAACAAAAGAACTGATGAAACCTTCTATATCTCTTTTTAAGATGTATGAAGGAACTAATTATTCATCAAGAGCTATAAATGAATATATATCATCAATGTCTCAGACAAACTTCTACGAGTCCATTGATGTCAGAGCTCTTGCAGAGAAAAAAAGCGACAACAAGGTTCCTCTTTATGTTGATTTGCAAAGACAACCAAACAATCTTTTCAGAGTTGGTGCAGGTTTTTCAACAGATGAGAATATCAGAGGTATTCTTGGATGGGATAAACCACTTATTAATGAAAAAGGTCATTCATTTAGCTCCTTTATCAGAGCATCTGCTGTAAAAATCGATGCTCAGGCTGTTTATAAGATCCCAAGAAAAGATCCTAATCTTGATTACTACTATATAAAACTAGCTCAGACACATACGGATTATAATGATACTCTATCAGATCTGAGTCATGCATCTGTTCATTATGTTGCATACAAGACTGGCTCTATCAGACGTGATTATTATCTGTCTGCAGAATATGAAGATTATAGACAGGGTATTGATAAGGATAATGTTGTAAGTGTGATGCCTGGAATTTTACTTTCAAAAAGAAGCTCTACTGGTGGTCTTGTCCCTAAAGCTGGTTTCTCAATTTCTCTTGATACCAAATTCAGCCAAAAAATAATTTCAGATTATAATTTTGTGCACTCAGAGCTGAATATTAAAGGAGTTTTTTCCTTATTTGATTCAAGAAACAGAATTCTGTACAGATTTACTCAGGGCGGTAATTTTGGCTCTGATGCAATAAAAGCGCCTGCATCTTTAAGATTCTTTGTAGGTGGAGATCAGAGTTTAAGAGGTTTTAGCTATAAATCACAGTCAAATCGTGAAGGAGAGCTGCTTTCTGGCTCTAGATATATCACATCTGGCTCTGTAGAGTATAATTTTCCAATACCATTTGAAAATATGTTAGGTGCTGTATTCCTTGATAGTGCCGTATATACAAATGATTATAAGGAGATTAAGCCACTGTATGGTCCTGGTATCGGCCTTCGCTACACAACTTCATATGGTGTACTCAAAGTTGATGTTGCATATGGCATTGATAACCACAGAAAAGAAAATAATCTGAAACTGCATTTAACATTTGGTCCTGAGTTCTAGCATGAAAAGAAAAGTATCTAAATTTTTTAAAATCTTCTCGCTAGTCTTGTTTTTAGGCATCATTTGCTTTAGCAGTGCCTTTTACTATTTCTTTGCTACTACAGATGGTCTTAAATTTCTTATCAATAAAGCGAACAGTTTTTTTTCAGACTCAATAAAAATCAGTGCAAATATTGAATCAGGATCAGTTTTAAAGGGATTTAAAACTGATTCATATTGTGAGTTTTTAGTAAAGGATATTGTAAGTATAAGGGCTGATAAGCTCGATCTTCAGTATGATGCCTGGACCATTCTTTCAAGAAATGCACTTATTGTTGATAGGATAAAGGCTTTAAAGCTTGAAGTTGAATTGTATGATTTTGAATCAGAAGATACAGAAAGTACAGAAAATATACGAGTAAACTTTCCATTTAGTATTCATGTTAATCAAATTGAACTAAAAGATTTTGCATATCTGTCAAGTGTCGTTGATGTTCTTGTTCCTGATGCTAATCTTAGAGCAGGCGCTGAATCTAACTATGCTGTTGTTACTAAAGGTGAAATAAATAATCCTACAGTACATTTAAAGTATGAGTCTAAAGATAATAAAAAGGAAAACGTAAAAAAGAAACTTCCTGAGATCCTTACATTTGATAATGGAAACGGAGCAATCGAAAAGATTTATGATATCGATCTTCCATTAGATGCAGAGCTTAAGAACCTCAAACTTAATCATGCCCGCTATTATATGGACGGATATGATACAGGTTATTTTGATGCCACTGTAAATTCTGTATTCTCTCATTCCCTGCTTAATGTTCGTAATATTTCTATAAAGCATCCTTTAGGAGAATTTTCTGTAAAGGGAACAATGGATTTTATAGATTATTACAACATGGATTTTAATATATCAGGCTTCGGAAAAGATTGTGATCTTACAAAAGAGAAATATTTTGGAGTTCTCAACGGATTAAGTGGTAAAGCCAGAATAGTAGGAGATCTTACAAATCTGTTTTTATATGCAGGATTAAATAGAGATAAGGATCTTCTTGTTAAGGCAAGAATTAATACTTTATCAGATGAAATGCCATTTGAACTTCGTGTAACCTCTGATAAGTTCTCATATCCTATCTTCAATAATGTACCAAAAACAGAGCCTGAGAATATTTCATCATCTTTAGAAAAACTGATTGCATCTTTTAGTAATGATGAGCATAACTTGAAGAAAGGTTTAGACGGTAAAAAAGAAGAGAAAAAGGAAAAGCGTACTAAAAAAGAGCGTTTTGAAATAGATGATCTTTTCTTAAATGTCAAAGGTGCAATATACACCTCCCTTAAGGTGGATTCATATTTTACCTATTCAGGACTTGGTTTTGAAAAAGTAAAAGTAACGTTAAATGGCGACATGAA
>NZ_JBGVMC010000106.1:0-4067 GCF_045124615.1 Succinivibrio sp. | reverse complement strand
TGTAGGTATTCTTCTTGCAAAAGATCTTCTTCCTTATACAGCAGGTTTTAAAATGCTCAAGGACGACGGTATTCTGTCCTTGCTTAGAAAACCTGTAATTGTTCCTGAATCAAAACATGTAAACTCCATGCTAAAGGAGTTTCAGCAAAACAGATATCATATCGCCATTGTAGTTGATGAGTTTGGCGGAGTTTCAGGTCTTGTTACTATTGAAGATATTCTTGAGGTTATCGTAGGTGACATTGATGATGAATATGACACTGAGGTAAATGAAAAGAATATCATTCTGAACAAGGATAACGGAAGCTATCTTGTAAACGGACTTACCACACTTGAAGAGTTTGATGAGTATTTTAAGACTGATATGTCATCATTAGCTGACGTTGATACCGTAGCTGGTCTTACAACACATATGCTAGGTAAATTCCCTGAAGTTGGAGAGAGTGTTGAAATTGAAAACTTCAATTTCAGAGTAATAGAAGCTTCTGAAAGAAGAGTTGTTATGCTTGAAGTTAAAAAGAGCAGCTAAGAAATGAAATATCTGTATGCCATAATGGCAGTATTCTTTGGTTTTATAGATCTTGAAAAAATAAAGAAACTACTTTTATCAAAAACAGGTAAATTTGTAGGATCTGTTTTTACAGGTTATGTCATGTCTTTATCACTAGCACCTGTAAATATGTGGGTCCTTGGTGTGGCAGGAATGGTACTGTTCTTAATGCTCAGTATGTTTTTTGAAACTAAAAAACAGGTATTTTTCTGCACACTTTCATTTTTTAGTGCTTATGCTTTTTCAAGCATTAACTGGATTGAATTTGTCATGGCTGATTTTGGGAAGATCCCATCAGCTTTATCTTATTTTGTAGTACTGCTGTTCAGTACATTCTACATTGCCTTACCGTATGCTACAACAAATGCAATTGCATATAAATTTGCTCATAAGAAAAAGAGCATTTATGTTATGTGCTTTGTGCCTGTAGCTTTTATTCTTGGCGATGTATATATTTATTATTTTCTAACTGGTTTTCCATGGACCTATATTGGTTATGGTTTTATCGACAGTCCTTTAAAAAATTATGCTCCTCTTACAGGTGTTCTTGGTATAAATCTTTTTGTATACATAATGTGTGCGGCGTTGTCCTTGAGTGTTTACAGAAAATATCTGTTCTTTCCTGTTGCAGCAAGTATTTTAATTTTTGCAGTATTTTTAGAAGGAAGCTCTTTTGTTAAAAGAGAAGAGCAATCTGTTAACGTTGCTATGGTGCAGGGCAATATAGAGCAGTCTGTACGTAATGATGGTTCAAATATCAGATATGTACTTGCAAAGTACTGGCAGCTGTCTAAAGACTTAATTGAAAAGGATTCACTGATAATCTGGCCTGAATCTGCAATTTCATATCCTTATGAATATCTAAAAAATTATATTTCAGATCTTGATAGTGCATTTAAGGATAAAGGTGCAACCTTAATTACAGGTACGCTTTCATATAAGGGTAAAGATGAGGTTTATAACTCAATTATTAAAATAGGACAGTCGCATAAAACAGGAACTAAGATATATTCATATAACAAGCGTGCACTAGTACCATTTGGAGAGGTCGTTCCTTTTGCATCTTTGTTAAGACCTTTAGGCTCTATTTTTGTTATTCCTAACTCAAGCTTTACATATGGACTGAAAAATCAAAATCCTATAAATACTGGAAAGCTCTCTTTTACGCCAGCTATCTGTTATGAGGCTATATTCTCAGGTTTGGTTTCATCATTAGATTCAAAAGAAACTAACGGTATAGTTATGCTCAGTGTTGATTCCTGGTTTGGTCCAACAAATGGTCCTATTCAGCATCTTAATATTGCAAGAATGAGAGCTATGGAACTTCAAAAGCCAATGCTAAGAGTAACAAACAGTGGCATTAGTGCATATATAGATGAGCGCGGTAATATTGTTGATAAGCTTCCATCTGATGTAACAGATGTTTTAAAAACAACATTCTATCCAGTTAAAGGTCAGACTCTATACTCAAAATTTGGAAATCTCTTTACATATATACTTTGTGTAATATTACTTACAATGGGAATTGTAAGCTTAAGAAGAAAAGATGATCCAAATGCTGAAATTATAGAAAAGATGGTCAGAGCATAGAGCAGTAAATCTGCTCTTTTTGAGCTAGTAGAACCTTGAAGATGTTTTTCTGTGGAAGATATATGCAGCAATAAGCATTAGGACGATACCACCAAAGCTTAGAACATATCTCCATAAAGGCAGCTTCTCACTTGAGTATGCATAAGTTTTAACGAAATCACCCAGATAACAGCCTCTGATAGTACACTTTACTTTTCTTCCCATCTGTCCTTGAGTATACCAGATGTGTCTTGGGAACCTCATTGAAAGTCCGTGTTGGCTTAAGAAGAAATTTCTGTCTTTTACAAACTTGTTTAAGAGATTCAACAGAGCTTTTGGATCAGAGCTTAATGCCTTGATTTCGTTGTATGAAAGACCTGGTTCAAAGTTGATTACATTATCAGCAGCATTTGTTTTACCTGTAAATAACACCGCGTCAATAACAGTTCCATCAAGTTTTGTATCTACGCTGATAACACTGTTTGCAGTAGCTTTTACGATATCTCTAATTACAATAACCTCAGGGTTGCCGTTAGCAAGGTTAAGCTGACCTCCATGACTTAGATCAAGAGTGTTGACGTAGTTGGTCATGTAGTTGGTCATGTAGTTGGCAGTTTTGATATTTAAAGATGCATTATTGATAAGAAGTTTATTTGTATCGATGTATCCGCAAATATTTGTAACACCACCAATTGCAGATATATTTATTGTTTTACCGATAATATTTCCATCAATACTTATATTTGCTCTGCTGTTCTCTTTTTTGTATTTTGCTTTTTCAGAGACATGACTGATATCAGAGCCTAAATACAGGTTTGTTTTCAGATCATTTAAGATCTTAGCTCTAACATGAGACTTTTTTGCATCGTAGTTTGTATCAAGCTGGACTTTTCCTGAAATAAGATCTACATGCTGAGAGTTTATAAAAACACCTGTTTTCTTGTCGTCTACAAAAGGCTCCCATAAAGAAACGATATCACCATTGATTTTAGCTCTGTTAGTAATATTAATTTCCTTAACATGTGCTGTATCATCAATATATATAGCGTTTTTGTTTCCAGTAACATTACCGGTGATATTCAGTTTAGATACTAAAGGTCCACGAATGTCTGATGGAGCACTGACTGCAGCGCCCTTTTCTCTTGTCATTCTTTTTTCTTTTACATCAAGAGTTCTAACTCTGTGGTATGATCCTTGAAACTCAACATAATCTGATAGAGCGTTTGAACCGAAATCAAGATTGATTGCAATACCGCCCTCAGTTGATGCAGTAACATCGCCATCGATGTTAATCACATTGTCTCTACCATATGTGACAGCTATTCCTGATGAGTTGTGTCCATTTTCAATGATAGAAGTCTTTTTTGGAACTGTTATGGTATTGAAGCTACCATCAACTCTGATTCCAACACTGCCGTAGCCAACGCTTGCAATAGTTCCTTCCTGAACTATGTCGTTGTAACTTCCATAGATAGTTGTTCCAATGCTTAATGGTACTCTTGAAGCCTGATCTGTTTTGTAATCATTGTTCTCTTTTGACCATGCTGAAAAACCGCTCTTGAAAACGACGCTTTGGCGTTTTGTAGAAGAACCTGATGAAAACAGAGAGTTACCAAAGAATTCTTTAGTATTAATTTTATATCCAATGGCTTTTAACAGCTCAAGTTCAAGCTGTGTATAAAAACCATAATTTATGAATGATCCTGAAGAGAGTATTGTTCTTGGAATATTTACAAATGGCTTTAAATAAAGAGCATAGTGAATATAAGGATATTCTTTTGTATTTAAACGAGCGCTGTTATCAGTGCTGTTTTTTAGTGAGAAAAGTGTTTTTAGATCATCAGTTTTTACATACAGAGCACAGGATTCATTTGAATTTACAAAGCAGTTATCATGAATGTCTGAAAAGTTAAGACCTTCATAAACACTGTGATCAAGAAAATCTGAA
>NZ_JBGVMC010000105.1:0-2669 GCF_045124615.1 Succinivibrio sp. | reverse complement strand
GCAACTTTAGCAATAAGCTCTGGTATCAGAAGTAATAAAGATAATGAGTGTGCTATCTGGTTGTGTCTTCCTACAGGATTCGCAACAGATGGTTGCTCTTCGGCTCATAGGGCATATATAAGTAGAATTACCGATGTTAATCATCATGGTACAAGAAAATATACTGATCTTCCTGATTTTAAATACTGTGAAGAAAAAGAGCCTAATAATTTACAGAGTACAGTCAATATTCCTAAAAGTGAAATGTCTTATGTAACTTACTATGAAATCAAAATGCCAGCATACAATACTGCAACTCGTTGGAAATGGATATACAAAGAAGAATCAAGTCGTCAGTATGGTTGCGATAAAGTAGAAAATAACAGATGCTATAAACGCCTTTATCAGGTTGTCGCAGCGGTATCAACAACTCCAGCACGAACATTTCAGTCATCAACACCAACTCATAAATACAAAACCATAAATATAGGAGAACGATTCTATACTGAAAAAACAGCACCTTACAGCTCAGTATCAGAAGTCAGAGTTGATGGCAAAACAGTTGGTGAACGTTATTACAGGTAGTTAGTAATGAACAGACTTTTTATAGCTGAAAAGCCATCTGTAGGTAAGGCAATAGCAGATGCTTTAGGTAAATCAAAATCAGATAAAGGCTACTGTGAGACTAAATCAGGTGATATTGTCACCTGGTGCTTCGGTCACTTAATGGAGTTAGCTACACCTGATGTGTATTTGCCTGACGATGTTCCTACAACCAAAAACGGATCAAAAGTTTGGAGAGAGCAGGATCTTCCGATTGTACCTGAAAGATGGAAGATTCAAGTAAAAGCAGACTGCAAAGCTCAGTTTAACGTTATCAAAAAGCTTGCTTTAAAATCTAACATCACTACTATTGTTAACTGTGGTGATCCTGATCGTGAAGGCCAGCTTTTAGTTGATGAAATTTTGTCTTTTATATGCAATAAAAAGCCTGTTTTGCGTTACTGGGCTTCGGCTGTAGATAGTGTTTCAGTAAAAAGAGCTTTATCTTCACTTGAGTCTAACGAAAAATATGCAGGCATGAGAAATGCTGCTTTAGGAAGAAGTCACGCTGACTGGCTTATTGGTATGAATGCAACAAGAGCATTTACTCTTGCTTCAAGAAGAAGTGGTAAAGGCTCTCTTCTCTCTGTCGGCCGAGTTCAGACACCAACGCTTAATCTTGTAGCTACACGAGATCATGAGATTAGTAACTTCAAGCCTCAAACTTATTATGTGTTTAAAGGCAACTTTAAAGCAGAAAATAAGACTTTCACCGCTACACTGCAGTATGGTGAATCTCAAAAAGGTCTGGATAGTGAAGGCAGGCTTATTGATCTTAATGCTGCAAGATTGTTACAGCAAAAATTAGCTAATGCCAAAAAGTCAAAAGTAATTGCGTTTGAGACAAAAAGAAAGGATAAGAATGCACCTTTAGTGTACTCATTAGCTTCAATTCAAGCAGAAGCCAATGCTAAATATGGCTACTCTGCAGAGCAAATACTCAATATATGCCAGGCACTTTATGAAAAGTACAAGCTCACTACTTATCCTCGTTCGGATTGCGAATATCTTCCAACAGTGCAACATCAGGATGCTGTTAAGGTTTTAAAGTCCTTATTCTCTTTTCATACAGAGCTGAAATCAATAATTTCTAAAGCAGATCCTTCAATAAAGTCAAAAGTATGGAACGATAGCAAAATAACAGCCCATCACGGAATCATCCCAACCCAGCAAGTAGGCAATTTATCTGAGTTAAAAGACGATGAAAGAAAGGTGTATATGCTTATTGTTAAGCGTTATTTATGCCAGTTTTTTCCTCCTGCAAAACTCCTAGCTACTACCATTAAATTGGATGTATCAAGTGAATTATTCGCCTGTAAAGGCTCTGTAGTAGTTGAAAGTGGCTATTTAGCTGTATATGGCGGAGAAGATGATACTTTAGAACAGGACAAAGACGATGAAAAAGAAGATTCACAAAGTCTTCCAAAACTATCTGTAGGTGAAATTGTTGATGTTTTGAAGGTGGCATCTGTAACAGCTCAAACAAAGCCTCCAGCATCATTCACAGAAGGTACACTTATCAAAGCAATGCAAAATATTTATAACTTTGTACCAGATGGCCCTTTTAAGAAAGTTTTGAGAGATGGTGATGGTATTGGAACAAGTGCAACAAGAGCAGGCATTATTGCTGAATTGAAGAGAAAAGGCTTTTTAGAGCTTGTTGGTAAAAAAATCAAAGCAACTCCTGTAGGGATCAAGCTATTAGAAGAGCTTCCTGATTTATGTAAAAATCCAGTACTTACGGCAATGTTTGAATCCCAGTTGAAACTTGTTGAAAGTGGTCAAATAACTTGTAAGCAGTTTGAAGAAAAGCAGAAGTCTTTTGCTCTTCAGCTCGTTGAAAAAGCTTCAAAATTGACTATTTCTCTGCCTGATGGTTCAGTATCAACTTCTAAAGGAGCTAAAATCCAAAACAATAGAGGCAGATCTTTAAAATCAAAAGTGAATCCATTTAAAAGGAAATAGAAATGGAAAGTCCTCTTAATTCATATAGAGCATTTGTTCTTTCTGAAATATATAAACTCGGGGATGATTTTGCTCATGTAATGGCATCACTCAAAAATTCTCTGACTTCAAAGCAGGTTAAT
>NZ_JBGVMC010000104.1:0-4296 GCF_045124615.1 Succinivibrio sp. | reverse complement strand
AGATATTATCATCCATCTGACAGAGGTCTTGAGATAAATCTTTCAAAGAAGGTTGAATATCTTGACCACAGAGACAGGATATCAAAAAACAAACGCTATAAGGACGGATTTGTAGGCAGGTATACAAAACACCGCTAATTTTTCGCTCTGCTTTTTGTTCTAATAGCTCTTAAAATATTTTTCATTTATGGTAAAATTACCGCGTGAAAAATTACATTGTGATGTAATTTGTAAAGGTTTAATTTTTAAGTAAATGGCAATTATTCATGCTTGATTCAAGATATCTGCGCGCTGACATTGAAGAGGCCGCACAGCGCCTAGCAAAAAGAAAATTCACTTTAGATGTAGCTAAATTAACCGAGCTTGAGACCTTAAGAAAAGATTCCATGACCCGTACTCAGGATCTTCAGGCTCAGCGTAATTCATTATCCAAGAGCATCGGCCATGCTATAAAGGCAGGTCAGGATGTTGAACCAATCAAAGCTCAGGTTGCAGAGATTTCTAAAGAGCTTGAGCAAGTAAAAGCTAAACAGGATGAAGTATTAAAGCAGATTAATGATATCGCTTTAAGAATTCCAAATCTTCCTGATGATTCTTGCCCACTTGGTGAAGATGAGACTTTCAACGTTGAAGTAAGAAAGTGGGGTACTCCAAAGCAGTTTGATTTTGAGGTAAAGGATCATGTTGCTTTAGGTGAAGGTTTAGGTTTACTTGATTTTGATACAGCAAGAAAGGTATCAGGTGCAAGATTCTCATTTATGAAGGGTGCAATCTGCAAGCTTCACCGTGCACTTGTTCAGCTTATGCTTGATCTTCATCAGGATCAGGGGTATACCGAGGTTTATACTCCATATCTTGTAAATATGGATTCTTTATATGGTACAGGTCAGATGCCAAAGTTTGCCGAAGATCTGTTCCACACCACTTTAGATGGTACCTGTGACGGTGATGGTGTAAATCATCATTTCTGTCTGATTCCTACAGCAGAAGTTCCACTGACAAACATGGTTCGTGACGAGATCATTCCTGAGCAGGATTTACCTATCAAGGTTACAGCTCATACCCCATGTTTCAGATCAGAGGCTGGCTCTGCAGGTAGAGATACCCGTGGTCTTATCAGAATGCATCAGTTCGATAAGGTTGAAATGGTACAGATTGTTAAACCTGAAGATTCATGGCAGGCTTTAGAGCAGTTAACTAATGATGCTGAGGCTGTACTTCAGGCTTTAGAGCTTCCTTATCATGTAGTTGCACTGAGCACCGGTGATATGGGCTTTAGCTCTGCAAAGACTTATGATCTTGAAGTTTGGCTACCAGCTCAGAACTGCTACCGTGAGATTTCATCATGTTCAAACTGTGTTGATTTCCAGGCTCGTCGTATGCAGGCTCGTTTACGTCGTAAAGATGGTAAGGTAGAGCTTGTACATACTCTTAATGGCTCAGGTCTTGCAGTTGGTCGTACTCTTGTTGCAGTTATGGAAAACTATCAGAATGCAGATGGTTCTATCACTGTACCAAAGGTTTTACGCAAGTACATGAACGGTCTTGAAGTAATTTCAAAAGAGACTGTTTAATGCTAAGCATTCTTGACTGGATAATGATCGCTGTAGTGTCTGCATCTGCAGTGATCTCTGTTTTCAGAGGCTTTATAAAAGAAGCAACTTCTATCCTGTCATGGGTAGTGGCTTTTGTCTTGTCAAGCCGCTGTTATTCTTTTGTTGCACCTTATATGACCTTTTCAAATGATGCTCTTACAAGAAAAGCTGTAGCGAGCATCCTTGTTTTCATTGGTTCACTTTTAGTACTTGGCTTGATCTCAAGTGTGATATCAAATCTTGTAAAGAAAGTTGGTCTTTCTGGTTTTGACAGACTGCTTGGTGTTGCCTTTGGAATTGGTCGTGGTGTTTTAATTGTATGTGCCGTACTGGCTTTAGGTCAGATCCTTTTCAGACTGCATATACTTACATTCATTCAAGATTACGACTGGTACAGAAATTCTGTCTTCGTACCTGAATTACAAAGAATTGTTAACTGGTTCTTCATTTATGTGGGAACCCCTGAAACTGGAGCATAGTTATGTGTGGTGTGGTTGGTATTGTAGGAACCTCTCCTGTAAATTTATCTTTATATAATTCACTGCAGGTTCTGCAGCACCGTGGACAGGATGCCGCTGGTATTGTTACTGTAGATGAGAATGATAATTTCCATCAGAGAAAAGCAAACGGTATGGTAACAGAGGTCTTTTCACAAAGACATATGTTACGGCTGACCGGCAACATGGGTATTGCTCATAACCGTTACCCAACAGCAGGTTCTTCTTCAGCAGCAGAAGCTCAGCCATTCTATGTAAACTCTCCATACGGAATCGCTCTTGCCCATAACGGCAATCTAATCAATTCAAGAGAATTAAAAGAGAAGTGTAAACAGGCTCGTCGTCATGTAAACACTCAGTCAGATTCAGAAATTCTATTAAATATCTTTGCCTGGAAAGTATCTGCAATCGATAAGGATATTCCATCTCCTGAAGATATCTTCTCAGCCGTTTCTGGTGTATATGATGAGATCAAGGGCGGTTATGCTGTAGTAAGCCTTGTTTTAGGTGTTGGTCTTGTTGCTTTTAGAGATCCATACGGTATTCGTCCTATGGTTTTAGGTGAGAAGGTTACATCTGATGGAAAGACTGAGTACATGGTAGCTTCAGAGAGCGTTGCTCTTGATGTTTCCGGTTTCACTTTAGTTCGTGATGTACAGCCAGGTGAAGCTCTTTTAATTACTAAAGATGGTCAGTTATATTCTAAGATCTGTGCAAAGAACCCAACACTGAACTCATGTATCTTTGAGTATGTATATTTTGCAAGACCTGATAGTATCATTGATGGTGTATCAGTTTATGCAAGCCGTGTTCGTATGGGTACCAAGCTAGCAGAGCAGATCCAGAAAGAACACAATGATCTTAAGATTGACGTTGTAATTCCTATTCCTGATACTTCAGTTGATATTGCAGTTCAGATTGCTCGTACATTAGGTGTTCCATACCGTCAGGGCTTTGTTAAGAACCGTTATATTGGTAGAACCTTCATTATGCCAGGTCAGAAGCAGCGTAAGAAGTCTGTTCGCAACAAGTTAAACCCAATTCCTGCAGAGTTTGAAGGAAAGAATGTACTGTTAGTTGATGATTCAATCGTACGTGGTACAACCTCACTTCAGATTGTTGAAATGGCTCGTGAAGCTGGTGCAAAACAGGTTTACTTCGCTTCAGCATCCCCTGAGATCTGCTATCCAAACATTTATGGTATCGATATGCCAACCTCTAAGGAGCTTATCGCTTATGGCAGAACCAATGAGGAAATCGCTAAGGAAATCAAGGCAGATGCTTTAATCTATCAGAAGCTAGATGATCTGATTGCATCTGTAACTGAAGAGAATCCATCACTTACCAAGTTTGAAACTTCAATCTTTACAGGTAAGTATGTAGTTCCACCATCAGATGATTATTTTGAGAATATCGAAAAGCAGAGAAGTGATGATGCAAAGGCAGATAAAGCCTGGAAAGATTCATCAGACTCAGAGCAGTTAGATATCTTCAATATTCAAGCTTAATAGAAAGATAAGTCAAAAAACGCCAGATAATACTGGCGTTTTTATTAAGCAAAAACAAAAAGCCTCGAACGTGGCTTTTTGTTTTTGAAATAACTGATTTTATTTCTTGTTGGAAATTACAACAGTTGATCTTGGAGGAATTGTCAGCTGTTTTCCTGCAAATAACTCCTTTAGGATCTTAGCTTCAAATTCTGGATTTGTCTTAGTTGAACCGTATGATTTAACAATCAGTTTTTCACGGCTTAAAAGCTCATACAGACCTTCTAGACCTTCACCATGATCACTGCGTCTTACATTTCTGCCAGATAGTGGGATTAACAGATCTTCACCAGTATCGGCACTGTTATCAGTACCACAGTCTTCAGGCATATACATTGATGCAAGAAGAGGGAAGAGCATTGAGCCTTGTTCTACCTTTATCTGTTGTCTTGATGCATTAACCAGAACAATTGCAAATCTGTCCTCATACAGTCTTGTATAGCCAAAGTAAGCTCCACCAGCACAGATAAACAGCATAGAGCCTCTTGAGAAGGCTGGATTTGAATGTCTTAGTGACGCAAGCTCTGAAATGATGCCCTGTGTTTCAGCAGAGTTTACGCTTACATGACGATCCTTTAGTGCATTAAATGGAATCAGTCCGCGAGGGCCTACCTGGTATTTATCAATTACATCACCTAGTTCATCACCCTGGTAAAT
>NZ_JBGVMC010000103.1:0-3609 GCF_045124615.1 Succinivibrio sp. | reverse complement strand
TGCGACTCTAAGAACTCTTAGAGGATCTTCAACAAAGGCATCACTTACATGACGAAGAACTCTGTTTTTTATATCTTCAGCTCCTTTATAGGGATCGATGTAGTTCCCATCCTGATCTTTTGCAATGGCATTTATAGTCAGATCACGTCTTAACAGATCTTCCTCAAGAGTCACCGTTTGTGAAAAATCACAGATAAAACCTGTATATCCGGTTCCATTCTTAGTTTCTGTTCTGGCCATGGCATATTCTTCATGAGTCTTTGGATGTAAAAATACAGGAAAATCCTTACCAACCTGAGTATACCCAAGTTCAAGCATCTGTTCTGGAGTAGCTCCAGTTACAACGTAATCTTTATCTGCATTTTTTATATCAAGCAGCTCATCACGAACAGCGCCGCCTACAAGGTAAATCTTCATTATGTTTATGCCTTATTAGTTATTCTCGTTCAATTATATGAAAAAAGATTCATGTAAAAAAAGTATTTCATAACGAATATCTCACATAAGTACAGTATATTTTGTGCGTTTCTTTAGGTTTGCTATAATTACCACGTATAAAAGGTTTGAAAATGTACGAAAAATTTTTCTCATTAGACGAATTACCATTTGATGGTTTACCTGATAACCGTTTCTACTATGTAGGTAATTATCAGCATCAGGCTTTAGATATTCTTACATCCAATCTGTCAAGAAACGGATCTATTTGTGTTCTGTCCGGTCCTTCAGGAAGCGGAAAGACAACTACTGTTAGAATGCTTATCCGTTCTTTGCCAAAAAGAATGCGAATAATTGCCATTGATGATCCAAGACTTGATCCTCATATGCTGCTTGCAACCATCCTAAGAGCAAGTGGCGTTGTAGCAACCTCTTTTGAATCTATTGCAGAGCTGACCTTAAAGCTTAGAAAGCTTTTAGAGCATTCAATTGAAAGTGGAATTATCACAACTGTTATATGTGATGAGGCTCAGGGCCTTTCTGATGAAGTTATAGAGCAGATTAGACTTGTCTCCAATATTGAAGGTGAACTTGGCAAAATGATTAATTTTCTTCTGGTAGGTCAGGAGGATTTAATCGAGAATATTCAAAAGCCAATGCACAAAATGTTCTGGGGCAGAGTAAAGGCTTTTGCTTATCTGAAGGCTTTTAAACGAGATGAAGTTCATGCATATGTAACATATCGTCTTCAGGTGGCAGGATGTCATGATCCTATTTTTACAAACAGAGCTATGAATGCTCTGTACAGGGGAACCGGTGGTCTTCCAAGAATTATCAACTCTGTTGCTGACAGAGCACTGTGTATCGCCTTTGAAGCTCAGAAGAAACATGTATCTGCTTTTATGGTTAAAAAGGCAATAGAAATTGTAAGACATGAAAGATCAGTTTTTGTTGTCGGAATTAAAACCTTTGCAAAAGAATTCATAAAGACTCTGTTTGCAAGAGTTCCTGTTCTCTTGTCAGGTGTAGCACTGTCCTTTGCTGTATTTGCACTTACATATAAATATCTTCCATCAAGGATAAATGATTTATCATTGCAGTCGCTTATACGCAGTGAAGAAATGGTTGTAGAGCAGTACAACAGGGCTATGAATGAAATGCTCCCTGGAAGAAACTACAAATCCAAAGCCTTGGCCTTATTTAACCATTCAATAAATAATAGTGTATTTATTTCAGATTCAATAGATACTCTTATAAAACTTAATGGATATTCCCGTTCAGATTCACTTAAAACTATCTGTTCTGATCTTGATTCTGTATCCTTAAAATGCAATACAGTTTCAGGCGATCTTGATCTTGTGAAAATGGTAAATCGTGTTGCTGTTTTAAAAATGCGTAAAGACGATCTGACTCCATTTTACGTTGTGCTAAACAGATTTTCTAAAGATGAAAGTGAAATCATTGTAGGAGATAAGCTGTTCAGGGTAAAAACAGACTTTATAAGACACTGTTATGATGGTCAGTTTACCTATATTGGCATAAAGATGAAAAGCTTTGACAGAATGCTGCCAAAAATCGATATAGACCTATACAACAGAGCAATGCAAAAGCTCTCTGACAAGCTTGATTTGCAGTTTGACAAACTAAAAGCTACAGAGGCTAAATATTCACTCTCTAATTCATATTCTAACTTCAAGTCTTTGGTAGATGATGATTTTCTGCGTTACTACCTGATTGACAGTGCAGTATGGCAAGGAGCTAATCTTGAAGAGTGATAAGGAAAAAAAGCTGTTAAAACCTTTTGGCTTTACATTTTTTAAAGCAGCAAAACTTATGATGTTTGCATTTGTGTTTTCTTCTATTGGATTCTCATTTGCAGCATATAAGGCAAACGTAGCAATATTAGATGTTACACAGCAGGTTTCAAAAAAGCTTGCTCAAGATTTTTTGAATCTTTCAAGACTGTACAGACAGGATAAAAACTATGAACAGTATCTTGTTATGCAAAAGAGTGCTCCTCTTTTAGTTTATTACAGAAGATTAGGTGCTGCTGATTTGTCATTAAACAGAGCCGAGCTTAAGAAGGTAAAGGCACAAAAGAAAAAGATAAGTGCAAGCACTTATCTTTTACGCTACAAATCATTAGAAGATTAGAAACGGTTCATGTTTCTCTTTCTGTTAGGTCTTGGTATGTAGATAAAGATGATACCGATGATTGCACCGCAAAATGCGATACATGCACCCTGTAACCACCAGCGCATCTGCATATCTAAATCTTTTGTCTCAAGCTTGTCTGCATACTCTCGTCTTAGATTGTCTAATTCTTCAATCTGAGCAGTCTGCTTTGAAATAGTATCTTTTAGTACTGCATTTTCTTTTTCTAGTTTTTCAAGTTTAGCTTTTGCAATGGAATATTCTTTTGCAACAACAGAATCATAATTATCAATAGTATTCTGCAGTTCATCCACTTTACCTTTGTAGATATCTACTAAAGCTTTGCCACAAGCATTAATCTGCAGATCTTTTGTCTGCATCCAAAGCTGTTTTTTGCCGTCGTCTACAAGAATAAATCTCTTGTCATCGGATGCTTTAATAAACTTGAATTTTTCACCTACATGGGTGATGCCTACGATTCGACACTGTGTGCCAGGACAAGATCTTAACCAAACATTTGCATTTTCAGATACATAAACATCGTCACCTTCATTTAAGGCAGTGACATTTTGTATATCTTCATTTTGTGCAACGTTTTCCTCTTCAGCATAAGCACAAAACATGATTGATGATAAAACTGGTGCAATAAGGCATGCTTTTAACAGCTTTTTTGAAAATTTCACTTTTATTCCTTTAATCGTTTCAAAGTCTAAACATATATGGATATTATATACTTTTAAGATCTTTTAATGTACCTATCAAAATGCTGAATTTTGGACATAATCAACTATTTGTCAGATCTTTTTCATTCGTTTTACTTCAATTTTTTCTATATTTAATCCTTTTTGAAAAAAAATATGCTATTTTCATAGTATAAAGTTGCAAATGTATATTTAAGTGTATGCTAACGGACTAATATTTAAGGAAAATTAGCAATTCTTAATCTAATATAGTGAAAAGAAAAAATAACTTGAAAACGTCTGCAGCAGTTCAAATTATCTGCAGTTTATGTGTTATATA
>NZ_JBGVMC010000102.1:0-14529 GCF_045124615.1 Succinivibrio sp. | reverse complement strand
TTTAATCTTATCGGTAAATGTTATCTGATAACCTGCAATTTTATATAAGGTACCTTTATCTGAGAAATTTATTTTAACCAGATTGTCAAATATACCTTCTTTAATCTTCATGTAGCCAGCCTGTTCAAAAAGCTTTGCAATCTTAAGCTCTTTTTGAAATTTGGACTTGTAATGATCAGTACCGTAAGATCCTTTAAACTTTCTGTTATATAGGCTATCGTCACCATTAGTTAATGGATCATCTGATGGTACAGGGACAATATATACCCAATTTTGATCTGTAGATGAGCTGTCAAGCTCGCCTGGAATGTAAACATATGCTTCTTTTTTTTGTAGGAGCTTATTTACAGTTTTTGCACAATCACTCTCTGATGGACCTCCACAACCTGTCAAGATAGCAGCTGCGGCAAAAATAGGAACTAGAGTTTTTAATACATTCATGTCATACCTCAAGTAAAATATTGTTTTATGAACTTGAGAAAGTATTTAACAAATAATTTAGATGAAAGCCTTTTGTACTTGATTGAATGACTAACTTGAATCATAGGTCACATAAGCTACATTTATAATGACTTCTATTGCTTAATATATTGCAAATTCATAAAAGAATTTTGTAATACTTGCATTAATAAGTAGTTAAAGAAGTGAAAAAAGCTTTGTATAGAATCAGTTGGATTATCAGATCAATGTAAGATGAAGACAAAGGGACTGAAGAATCAGTCCCTTTTGCAATTTAGCTCTTAATTAGCCACCAAAGTTATCGAAGAGGATGTTCTCATCTTCAACACCTAATGAGTGGAGCATATCAACAGCTGACTTAGACATCATTGGAGGACCACACATGTAGTACTCAACGTCTTCTGGGTTCTTGTGGTCACGCAGATACTGCTCGTAAAGAACATTTGCGATGAAACCAGTTAAACCAGTCCAGTTATCTTCAGGCTGTGGATCAGATAATGCTAAGTGCCATGAGAAGTTTGGATGCTCCTTAGCTAACTGATCGAACTCATCGGCATAGAATACTTCTGCTAATGAACGTGCACCGTACCAGAAAGAAATCTTGCGCTTTGAATCAAGTCTCTTTAACTGATCGAAGATGTGTGAACGCATTGGAGCCATACCAGCACCACCACCAATGAATACCATTTCATTGTCGGTATCGCGAGCAAAGAACTCACCGAATGGACCAGAAATAGTTACCTTATCACCAGGCTTTAAGCTCCAAATATATGAAGACATGATTCCTGGAGGAGCTGATGGATTACCGAATGGAGGTGTAGCAATACGTACATTCAGCATGATTAAGCCCTTTTCACCAGGGTAGTTAGCCATGGAGTATGCTCTGATGGTTGGAGTATCAACCTTTGATACTAACTTGTCAAAGCCAAAGTGCTTGAATGCACCCTGATACTGTGGCTCGATATCGAAGTCTGCATACTTAACAGTATGTGCAGGAGCTTCAATCTGAATATAACCACCAGCGCGGAATGGAACTTCCTCGCCCTCAGGAATACGTAAACGTAACTCTTTAATGAATGTAGCAACGTTGTGGTTAGAAATAACCTCACATTCCCACTTCTTAACACCGAATACCTCTGGAGGTAATTCGATTTCGCAGTCATTCTTAACAGTTACCTGACAGGCTAATCTCCAACCTTCTCTGATTTCACGCTTTGAGAAGTGTGAATATTCGATAGGTAGAACGTTACCGCCGCCCTGAGTAACCTTAACTTTACACTGACCGCAAGCACCACGACCACCGCAAGCTGATGATACGAAAATACCCTTCTCAGATAAATCGTTTAACAGCTTACCGCCAGCTGGGCACTTCATTGCCTTTTCTGGATCACCGTTAACGCCGATAGTAATATCACCTGACTGTACAAGGAACTTTCTTGCAACAAGAATAAGTGCTACTAGTACTACGACGATAGCAACGAACATTAAAACACCAGATACAATAGTAAACATGTATCCCCCTTATAACTGAATACCAGAGAAGGACATGAAGGCAACTGCCATCAGACCTGCTGTGATAAAGGTTAAAGGTAAACCACGGAGACCTGCAGGTGCACTAGCATACTTTAACTTCTCGTTAATAGCAGCTAAGAGTACTAAAGCAAGCGCCCATGATGAGCCAGAGCCTAATGCATATACTACAGACTCACTGAAGGTATACTCACGCTGTACCATAAATGAAACACCTGCGAAGATAACGCAGTTTACGGTAATAAGTGGTAAGAAAATACCAAGAGCTGCATACAGTGAAGGTACATACTTATCTAAGAAGATCTCAAGGATCTGAACTAAAGCTGCAATAACACCAATGTAGGTGATGAAGCTTAAGAATGATAAGTCTAAACCAACAACTAAAGCATCAGGCTTTAAGATATAGGTATTGATTAAGTTGTTAACAGGAACTGCTAATAACTGAACCATGATAACTGCTGCGCCTAAACCTGCTGAGGTTGTAACCTTCTTAGAAACTGCTAAGAAAGTACACATACCTAAGAAGAAGGCTAAAGCCATGTTCTCAATGAAAACACTCTTAATAAAGAGGGATAAATAATGCTCTAACATTATTAATAATCCTCCCTGTGGGTATCGTACTCAAGAGGTTCCTGTAAATCCTTACGGAAGGTTTTAACAACCCAAATCAGTAAGCCAACTAGGAAGAATGCACATGGTGGCATTACTAATAAGCCACAAGGTACATACCAGCCGCCGTTGTTTACAGTCTCGAAAACAGTCATGCCGAACCATGAACCTGAACCGAAGATCTCACGGATAGATGCAACAACGCAAAGAACAAGCATATAGCCTAAACCGTTGCCTAAACCATCAAGGAATGAAGCAAGTGGTTTTGACTTTAATGCAAAGCCTTCAGTTCTACCCATAACGATACAGTTAGTAATAATAAGACCAACATACACTGATAACTGCTTTGACAGATCGTAGGCAAATGCCTTTAAAACCTGGTCAACTAAGATTACTAGTGATGCAATAACTGTCATCTGAGCAATGATACGTACAGAGTTAGGGATTAAGCTACGTACTGTTGAAATTGCAAGGTTTGCAATAGAACATACGAAGATAACTGACAGACCCATAACAAATGCAGTCTTCATGCTTGAAGTAACAGCTAAGGAAGAACAGATACCTAAAACCTGAATCATTACAGGGTTATTTGCAATGATAGGTGTCAGGAAAGTTTCCTTTAAGCTAGGACCCTTGTTACTCATTTACAATGATCTCCCCTTTGCTTAAATTCTCTAAGAATGGTCTGTAAGCATCACCTAACCAGTACTTAGCAGTGTTATCAACACCAACTGAAGTTAAGGTTGCACCAGACAGAGCATCGATATCAAAATCATGCTCAGAAGCATTCTTCTTGATACAGAACTTATAGTCGCCGTTCTCGTCGGTAAGTTTCTTGTTAACCCATAGAGCCTGCCAGCGAGGATTGTCGATTTCGCCACCTAAACCTGGAGTTTCACCGTGTGAGTAGAAGGTAACACCTAAAATGGTATTAGCATCTAAAGGTGATAAAGCAACGTAACCGAAAACAGTTGACCATAATGCCTGACCGTAGAAAGGAAGAATTACACGTACTACTTTGCCATTGTCATCTTTTGCAAAATAAACTGGCATGTACTTAGAACGTGAAATAATTTTTGCTACGTCACGGTCCTTCTCAATCTTAACTGATGAAGCAGGCTTTTTAGCTAATGATGCAAAGTTGTAGCCTTCAATTTCATTTGCAGGAACAGCATCATCTGCAAGACGGCCGGTTGCTACATCGATAAGATGTGACTCAATATGTGCTTTAAAGGTCTTTGATACTGAATCTTTAACTTCAAAACCAGAAACCTTAAGAATGTTAACCTGACGGTCATTCTCAACAGCAGCCTTCTTGAATGGATCAAGAGCAACTACAGCTGATGAAACAAGCACTGAGCATACTAAACAGAAGGTAACAATAATAATTAATGTACCTAATGCGGAATCTTTATTAAGCTTGGACACGAGCAAGTCTCCTCTTAATATTGCGCTTAGCAGCTAGGTAGTCGAATAAAGGAGCCCAGCAGTTAGCGAACAGAATTGCCAACATCATGCCTTCTGGATATGCAGGATTTACAGTACGAATCATGATTACCATGATACCGATTAAGATACCAAATGCCCACTTACCTTTTGATGTAAATGAACTTGATACAGGATCGGTTGCCATAAAGACAGCACCAAAAGCAAAACCACCAAGAACTGCATGCCACTCAAATGGCATTGAGAACATTGGGTTGGTTGCTGAACCGATATAGTTGAATAAGGTAGCAGTTAAGAATGCACCGATAAGGATACCTAACATGATACGTAGTGATGCAACACCTGTTAACAGGATGATAGCAGCACCAACTAAAATCATAGCTGTTGAACCTTCACCAATTGAACCTGGGATGTTACCTAAGAAAGCATCCATCCAGTTAATCTGGTGACCTAATGCATCCTTAAGACCGCTTGCACCTTCTGCAGCCCACTGTGCAAGTGGAGTTGCGCCAGAGTAACCGTCTACTGGAACCCAGCACTGTGTACCAGAAATTGAAGCAGGATATGCAAAGAATAAGAATGCACGACCGCATAATGCAGGGTTTACGAAGTTTCTGCCTGTACCACCGAATACTTCCTTACCGATTACAACACCGAAGCTGATACCTAAAGCTGCCTGCCATAATGGCATGGTTGGAGGCACAATCAGTGCAAATAGGATAGAAGTTACGAAGAAACCTTCGTTGATTTCGTGGTGACGAAGTAAGCAGAATAAAACTTCCCAGAAAGCACCAACAGCAAATACTACGATGTAAATAGGTAAGAAATAAACTGCACCTAATAACATCTTTGAGTATACGCTAGCATCAGCACTTAATGAACCGCCAAGTAACTGTGCTAAAGCATAGTGCCAGTCAGCTGAAAGAAGGCTGTAATACTCAGAAACGATTTCCTGAGAATTTGGCAGTGAAGCAATAGAAGTTACAATCTGATTACCTACGTTATACCAGCCCCAGAACATTGCAGGGAACACAGCAGCCCAAACGATGATCATGATACGCTTTAAATCAACGAAATCACGAACATGAGTTCTGCCGGTTGTTACACGTCCTGAACTGTATAAAAATGTAAATGTACCCTCATATAAAGGATAGAACCAATGTAGTAGTCCGCCTTTAGTGAAGAGTAAGGAGAATTTCTTCATTACGTCTAGTAACACTTATTAACCCTCCACCTCAATCTTAGTTAAGCTTCTGCGTAATAATGGACCGAAGTCATTCTTACCTGGGCAAACATAAGTTGCAAGTGCAATATCATCTTCAGAAAGCTCAAGGATACCTAATAACTTAGCCTGATCAACATCATTGATGTCAATAGCACGAAGTAACATTGTAGCCTCAACCTCATATGGAGCTAATACCTTGTCATAGCAACCGATTGGCAGAATGGCACGAGGACCACCATTTAATGCGGTGTTGAAGGTATATTTAGATGGTCTTAAGAAGTTTGCAAGGAATGCTCTGGTTGCTGAATGACGGTGTAAACCTAAGCCCATCCAGTTACCTAAGAAGAATTCGTTACAGTTACCTTCCTCAAGCAATGCAACTGCCTGGTGGTAACGGCCAAGGTATGCAAATACACCTGTTGCGATGTTACCATTTAGAACAGTACCAGAAATAACACGTACACCCTGTGAAGACTTCACAATCTCATTTGCAGTTAATTCTGCAACGCTTGCGCCTAATAATGTCTTTACAAGACGTGGTTTCTTAGCATTTGGACCTGCAATTGAAATAACGCGCTCATTGAATAGCTCGCCTTCAACAAACAGATGACCGATAGCGATAACATCCTGATAACCGATGTGCCATACAGTCTTATTCTCAGAAACTGGATCAAGATGATGGATATGAACACCAGCTAAACCTGCAGGATGGTGACCCTTGAATGACTCGTAACGGATGTTGTCAGCTGTTACAAGTGGTACGTCATAGTCGCCCTTACATACATAAACCTGTACACCGATGCGGCTTAAAACCTTAACACCGTTTGCAAAAGCTTCTGCCTGAGCTGAAATAACTACCTTAGGATCAGCTGCCAAAGGATTTGTATCAATAGCAGTAATGAAAATTGAGTGAGGAAGAGAACCGATTGCAGGCACCTTGTCAAATGGACGTGTACGTAATGCAGTCCACATACCAGATGCAACCAATTCATCAACTACTTCCTTTGATGAAAGACCTAATAGTCTGTCTGCTGAAGTCTTTTTGAATTCAACACTTTCACCGTTAGGATCTACTTCAATTACTAAAGACTGGAAGCAACGTCTCTCACCTCTATTGATAGCTACTACAGTACCAGCAGCAGGAGCTGTGAAACATGTTCCAGGATTTTTCTTATCTTCAAAGAGAACCTGACCTTTCTTGACTTTCTGGCCAGCTTCAACAGCCATTGATGGACGAAGACCTACGTAGTCTGTACCTAATAAAGCTACATGACTTACTGCAGGACTATCACTCACCGACTGTTCAGGCTTGCCGCCAATTGGCAGATCCAATCCTTTTTTGATATTAATCATAGACGGTTCCAATTAAATAAAAATAAGGAAAAATTTCCCGATTACCTCCCCGCCCTCACATATAAATCTGAAACAAAAACATATGTCACAAATATAGCGGGCAGGATTTTTCAATGTGAAATTTTATCATTAAAACTTAGTAAATTCTAATGAAATCAAACCTAAATCTAAAATGTTAGATAAACATCAAAAACAAATGAATTTTTAATTTATTTTTGTAAAAAAAGTTTGTTGAATTTGGACAGATTAAAACATAAGAGTGCAGTTTCTGCACTCTTTTGATTATGAAGGATTTTTATCTTCGTTTTTTTCAAAGTATGGAGCTACCTTGAGTAGAAGAAGCATTCCAGGAACTGCAAGAACAGTACAGATATAAAAGAAGTTTTCCCAACCGCAGAATTCGACTATATAGCCGGTTGTTGCATTACAGAAAGTTCTTGGAACCGCACTTAATGATGTAAGCAAGGCAAACTGTGTTGCTGCATAGGCTTTACTTGTTTTTGCTGAAATAAAAGATACAAAGGCAGCTGTTCCAAGGCCAGCACCAAGATATTCAAAAATAAGAACAATAGCTAGATACCAAACTGAAGGGGCTGTTTCTCTGCCTGCACCTATATGAGCTAGAAAGGCAAATCCAAGTATAGTTACAAGCTGACCGAAACCGAAAATCCAGAGTGCCTTATTAATGCCGATTTTCAGCATAATAATGCCACCTAGGATGCCACCGATTATCATGGACCATATTCCACAGTTCTTTGCGACTAAGCCAATTGTAAGCAAATCATATTTCAGATCGATATAAAAAGGAGTTGCTAGTGCTGTAGCCATTGAATCACCAAGTTTGTAACAGAAAACAAACAGAATTATTAATAGCATGGACTTTAAACCTGCTCTGTTAACAAACTCTCTGAATGGTTCGATAATAGCCTGTTGCAGATTTTTTGCACAGACAATGGTATCCGGCTCTTTTAAGAATATTGACAGAATCAGACATGGGATCATGAAAGCTGCTGTTATAAAGAAAACAGCCTGCCATGATATAAAATCTGCAAGAATTAAAGAAAGACCTGCAGGGATAAGACTTGATGCTCTTGATGATGCAATAAACAAGGATGTTCCAAGACCTAGTTCATTATCCTCAAGAATTTCTCGTCTGTATGCATCAATTACAATATCCTGTGTTGCAGATGAGAATGACAGGATCAGCGTTATTATAGCAATAACAATTGTACATGACTGAGCGTTAAACTGACCTACAAAGAATATAGATAAAAAGACAGCTATCTGCGAGAGAATTATCCAGCCTCTTCTTCTGCCTAATTTAAATGGATTGTATCTATCAACAAGAGGGGCCCAGAGAAATTTCCAGGTATATGGAAATGATGCCAGAGAAAAAAGGCCGATTTCTTTTAGATTAACACCTTCTTTTCTCAAATATGCGCTAATTAGTGTAAGAACAACGAAAAGAGGCATGCCTGATGCAAAACCAAGGCACAGGCATATGAACATCTTTTTTGAAAAGATCTGTCTTATCAGATCTTTTTTCGATTTTCTTTCAGATGATTCAGGCATATTTATACCTTAATCTCTGAAGTTTTCGTACTGCAATGGCTGCTCTATCTTTGATGAACGAACAAGAGCAATTACAGCCTGAAGATCGTCTCTTTTCTTGCCTGTTACACGTATAATATCGTCGTTGATCTTAGCATCAACTTTGATTTTTGAATCTTTGATAATTTTAATGATTTTCTTTGCAAGTTCCTTATCAATACCTTCTTTGAAAGAAACTACCTGTATTGATTTTTTACCAGATCGAGTTATTTCCTTAAACTCAGCTGCAGTTGCCTCGATATTACGCTTAATCAGTTTCTGTCTTAGAATATCGTCCATCTGCTGAATCTGAAATTCTTCTGAAGCTTCTAATTTCACTTCGTTTGAAGCCTTATCAAAATTAAAAGATGCCTCAACGCCTCTAAAATCATATCTTGTCTGAAGTTCGCGATTTGCATTATCAACAGCGTTTAAAACTTCATCTTTCTTTAACTTTGAAACAATATCAAATGAAGGCATTTTTACTCCTTGTACATTTTTATAAGATTTTCTATGCTATTAGCATCTAATTTTTCATCTTCTAGCAATTCTGATCTCTTACCTTCCATAACGAATCTATCAGAGATTCCGAGATTTATAACCTTTACATCATTTCTAATACTATGAGCTACGGACATGACCTCCTGTCCGATGCCACCTTTTACAACACCTTCTTCAAGAGTAATCACAGTATCGTGATTCATAACAACACTTTTAATGCACTCTTCATCAAGTGGTTTTATAAATCTCATGTCTATTAAAGTTGTATCATTTCTCTTGCAAACATCTTTTACTGAACGCAGTAAAGAGCCAAAACAGAGAATTGCAACCTTTGATCCTGTCATTACTGTTTTTGCTTTTCCTATCTGAACTGTATCATCAAGACTCAGTTCGTTTAAAGCAACATCATCACCATCTCTTGAATATCGGATTAAAGCAGGTTTATTTAGCTTATATGCTGTATTTAAAAGAAGATACTGCTCTTTACTGTCCGATGGACACATGATTGTCAGATTTGGAATGCATCGTGAAAATGCAATATCAAATATTCCCTGATGAGTAGGACCATCAGGACCTACAATTCCAGCTCTGTCAACAGCCACAACAATAGGAAGATCCTGAATTGCCATGTCATGAATCAATCCATCATACGCTCTTTGAAGGAATGATGAGTATATACCTACAACAGGATGCAATCCTCCAGCAGCAAGACCAGATGCAAATATCATCGAATGCTGCTCTGCAATACCAACATCAAAAAATCTGTCAGGATAAGCCTTCTCAAACTCGCACATACCTGAGCCTACAGGCATTGCAGGAGTTATGGCAACCAGCTTTTCATCCGCTTTGCCCATATCACAAAGCCATTTACCAAAAACATCTGAATATGTCTTGATTGAATCGACTTTTTCATCATCGCTGATACCTACAGCAGGATCAAATGTTGGAACTCCGTGATATTTTGTTGGGTTCTGTTCAGCTGGGGTATAGCCCTTACCTTTCTTTGTCACAACATGGACAAACTGTAAACCGCCAATCTGTTTTACATTATTTAAAATAGAAACCAATGATGGGAGATCATGACCATCAATAGGTCCGATATAGTTAAATCCAAGCTCTTCAAATAAAGTTCCCGGGAGCAGCATTCCTTTTGCATGTTCCTGAGCTTTCTCTGCAAGTGACTTGATTGCAGGAAGTTTTTCTAGAACCTTCTTTCCACCTTCAACAAATTTTACATAATATGGGCTAGCAAGAATTGATGCTAAATACTGAGAAACTGAACCTACATTCTCAGAAATACTCATCTCGTTGTCGTTAAGGATAACTATAAGATCAAGATCCTTTGTGCCACCTGCGCAATTTAATGCCTCATATGCAGCACCACCTGACAAGGCACCATCGCCTATGACAGCAACAACTTTATTCTTTGTTTTTAAATTTCTTTCACATACTGCAAGACCTAATGCAGAGCCAATTGATGTTGAAGCATGACCTGTTGATAAAAGATCATACTCAGTCTCTCCACGCCAGACAAAAGCGTGTAGTCCGTTTTTTTTACGAATGGTTTGAAGCTCTTCTTTATGACCAGTAAGAACTTTGTGTGGATATGCCTGATGGCCTACATCAAAAATAATCTTGTCATCAGGGGTATTAAATACATAATGAAGGGCTGTTGTAAGTTCAACAACTGCAAGGCCTGAAGCTAGATGACCTGATGTTTTACTTACGGAATTGATTATATATTCTCTCAGTTCCTGACAAACAAATTTTAATTCATCTACAGGAAGTTTTCTTAGATCTTTTGGAGACTTGATGCTGTCAAGTAACGGTGTATTTAATTCTTGCACTTACTAATGATCTCTGCTGATAGTAAAACGTGCGAACTGAGCTAAAACCGATGTATCAATATCAAGTTTTTTCAACTCGTTTACTGCATTTTCAACACACTCATAAGCAAGTTTTTTAGCATTATCAAGACCTAAAAGGCTGACATAAGTGCTCTTATCAAGGCTGATATCTGAACCTTGAGTCTTGCCCATAACAGAGGTGTCTCCAATAACATCCAATATATCATCCCAAATCTGGAATGCAAGACCAGTATACTTTGCATACTCGTCTAATATCAAAAGCACAGATTCTGTCACATTCTCAGAGGCTACTGCACCCATAAGTACTGCAGCTCTAATAAGTGCACCTGTCTTTTTAGAATGAAGAAGTCTTAATTTTTCTAAAGGGATCTTCTTTCCCTCAGAATCAAGATCCATAGCCTGTCCGCCGCACATACCTGTATATCCTGCTTTTGAAGACAGTATTTTTACAAGATTTGCAACAGCTTTATCAGATAGACCAGATTTGCTATCAGACAGAATTTCAAACGCCATTGTCTGTAGAGAATCTCCTGCTAACAAAGCAATGGTTTGAGAGAACTTCACATGAACAGTTTCATGTCCTCTGCGGAGTTTGTCATTATCCATTTCTGGCATATCATCATGAATCAGTGAATATGCATGAATACATTCAATTGCAGCGGCTGGATAATCGAGTTTTTCAAAAGAAGAACCTAAAGCAAGTCCTGTAGCATAAACAAGCAGAGGACGAGCTCTTTTACCACCTAGAAGCAGGCCATAGCTCATAGCCTCCTTAAGATCTGGTGCAGCATCATCAAAATTATCAATATAATTCTTCATGAATGTATTGATTCTTTCAGATACTGTCTTGGCAAATTCCTTAAGTTCCATTATTTCTCCAACCGCAAAAAAACTAGTAAAGGGTATGATTAAGGCTCTTTATTTAGGACTTTCTGAGCATTCTCTCGAACGACTTCGATTTTTCCTGAAAGTTCTTCAAGGCTCTTCTTGCATGATACTGCAAGCTCCATACCCTTTGAATACAGTTCAATAGCCTGATCAATAGGTAACTGACCATCTTCTAGTTTTTTGGTAAGTTCTTCAAGAGCAGCTAAGCGCTGTTCTAAAGAGGTCATATTATTATCAACCATGGCTATATCTCCTATATTAAGAACGCAGACTTGCGTTGAATTTTTCCTTTGCAGCTTCAACAAACTTGGTTGCTAATGCTTCAATCTCAGATTCTTCAAGTGTACGCTCTACATCCTGAGCAATAATTGCAATTGCTACAGAACGCTTGTCACCTAAAGACTCATCCTCAAATACGTCAAAGACAAAGGCATCGCTTACAATCTTACCACCAAGTTCATATGCTAAAGCTGTTAAATCATAAGCATTTACGCTCTTATCAACAACAAATGCAAAGTCTCTTCTAACAGATGGGAACTTTGAAATTGGGTTGTATGATGGAATATTACGTACTGATACAGCAGAACGAGCAATCTCAAACACACCAACTTTCTGCTTGAAGCCTAAAGCTTTTGCAGTTGTTGGATGAAGCATACCAACATAGCCAACTTTCTGACCATTCTTAAGAATATCAGCACTCTGGCCTGGGTGAAGCATAGGCTCATTGCTTCTTACAAAAGTAAATACATCGCTGTTTGCTGTTACACCAAGTAAAGCTTCAACGTCACCCTTGATATCAAAGAAATCAACTGCTCTGCTCTTAGCATGCCAGCCTTCTTCCTCAATATCGCCTGCTGAAATACCAGCAACCATAGGTTCCTGTCTTACACCATTTTCAGCATTCTGATCGATAATATAAATCAGTCCCTGCTCAAATAGTCTTACCTTCTTCTGCTGACGATTTAAATTGTATTTAGCAACAATTGAAAGACCTGCAAGAAGACTTGTACGCATTGCAGAAAGTTCTGGTGAAATAGGAGTATTAAGCATTAATGGCTTAATTGAGCTAAACTCCTTTAAAACCTTTGGATCAGTAAATGAATATGTAATTGCCTCATTGTAACCGCTGTCAGTCATAGCTTGTCTGATATCTCTATCAGCAACCACTTCTTCCTTTTCGTGAACCATATAAAGCTCACTTACTGGAGTTACGTTAGGAATGTTGTCATATCCATAGATTCTTGCAACTTCCTCGATGATATCTTCTTCAATTTCAATATCAAAACGGAAGCTTGGTGAAACTACTGAATAGCCACCATCAATCTTCTGGGGATCAAGTTCTAGATTGTGAAGAATTGTGTATACAGTATCGTCATCAATCTCTTTACCTAGAACCTTAGCAATCTTTGCTAAACGAACATTGATGCGCTCGTGCTTTGGAAGATCATCCTCACTTACAGCTTCTGTTACAGGACCTGCACTTCCACCTGCAATTTCAATTAAAAGTTCAGTTGCACGCTCAATTGCTCTGCGCTGATTGTCGTGATCTACACCACGCTCAAATCTATGAGATGCATCTGTGTCTAAACCATACTGACGAGCACGGCCTTTAATAGCATCTGGATGGAAGAATGCTGACTCTAAAAGAACGTCTGTTGTATTATCATCAATACCTGAATTTAAGCCACCAAAAATACCAGCTAAACCTACTGCACCCTTTGAATCTGCAATAACCAATGTATTTGGCTTTAATGAAATCTCTTCACCTGATAAAACAGTCAGTTTCTCACCTTGTGCAGCCTGTCTTACAACAATCTTGTCGTTAAGCTTGTTTAAATCAAATGAATGTAATGGCTGGCTGTACTCAAGCATTACATAATTGGTAACATCTACGATAGGTGAAACAGCACGAATACCACAACGGCGCAGTCTTTCTACCATCCATAACGGAGACTTAGCTTTCTGATTAACACCCTTGATGATACGGCACAGATAGCGAGGACATGCTTTCTTGTCTACAACTTCAACAGGGAAAACATCGTCAATCTTGTTCTCTACAGAGAAAACCTTGTTTGCCTTAAACTCACGACCTAAAAGAACTGATACTTCACGGGCGATACCAACAATACCAAGACAGTCAGGGCGGTTAGATGTCAGATCAACATCGATGATCTTGTCATTTAACTCAAAATACTCTCTGATATCCATTCCTATAGGAGCATCATCAGGTAATTCAATAATACCGTTTGATTCATCTGACATGCCTAATTCCTTGTAGGAACATAACATACCATATGACTCTACACCACGAAGTTTTGCCTTCTTGATATCAATACCATTTACATGAGCACCAATCAGAGCAACGCAGACTGTAAGTCCTTCTCTGCAGTTAGGAGCACCACATACGATCTGAAGATTTTCGCCAGTACCAGCATCAATCTTTGTAACATGCATATGGTCTGAATCAGGATGCTCTACGCACTCTAATACCTTACCAATAACAACATGGCTGAAGTTATCAGCAACATCGCTAATTGAATCTACTTCAAGGCCTGCCATTGTAATCTTATCAGCAAGCTGCTCAGCACTCAGGTCGTTTTCAACCCACTCATCAATCCACTGTTTATTGAAAATCATTTTTTCTATCCAACCTAACTAAGCAAACTGTTTTAAGAAACGTAAGTCATTCTCAAAGAACGCTCTTAAATCATTAACGCCATATCTGAGCATGGTTAATCTTTCTACACCCATACCAAAGGCATAACCTACATATTTATCTGTATCAATGCCTACGTTCTTTAAAACATTTGGATGAACCATACCGCAACCTAGCACTTCAAGCCACTTTCCGCCTTTTCTGCGTAAGTCAACTTCAGCTGATGGCTCTGTAAATGGGAAGAATGAAGGACGGAAACGAACCTCAAGCTCTTCTTCAAAGAACTTTAGTAAGAACTCATTTAATACACCCTTTAATTCAGCAAACGAGGTGTGTTCTTCAACAAGAAGACCTTCAACCTGATGGAACATTGGGGTATGTGTCATATCATAGTCATTACGATA
>NZ_JBGVMC010000101.1:0-10557 GCF_045124615.1 Succinivibrio sp. | reverse complement strand
CCCTTGCTCTTACAAAACTAACTTTTCTCTGAACTGTTTTTGGGATCTTGTTTTGCTTGTAGAAGAATGCTCTGTTATCAACATAAAGATTTACTGAGCCTTTTCCTCCTTCTAGCTTTTTGCCATTAGAAAACTCTGAGTACAGATAATAAATGTCATTCTTGCTGTCTAAATTGACCATTTCTGTCTTTTTAGGATTAACGTTATACCATCCGTCTACAACCCAGTCATTCTGTTTGTTGTCAAGATATGAAAACGCAAGCACAACAGTTGAATCAGTCTGATTCTCAATAGTTAGCTCAAGAGAATTGGCACACTGCATAGCAAGTGCCACTGACATAATGGCTGTAAACAGTTTTTTCATATTTAATCCTTATGGAGCGAAATAACCGCCCTTGTTGTTTTTGTTATTATCATCCTTATCTGATGAATCATCAGATACATTGAGTTTATCAGATTCATTTTCCAAGAGATCTTCTGATGATTCCAAGTTGCCATTGCTATCATATTTTTTGCTAACAACTTTGGCATTTTTAAGATCATGCTGTTTTATAAATCCCTCAATTCCATGATTTACCAACTCATTGTGGAATGTTTTTACAAAGAGGATCATATAGATCATTGGAAGTAACATCATTACAAGATAAGAAAATGTCACATTAAACAGGATCTGAACAGTCATTACTACTGCACATATGGTATTTGCATAGCAGGACAGTCTTAAAAGGTTGCCAAAACTTGTTTTGATTTTTCCAACAATAGTAAACAAGAAATTAGACAGTGCTGCTGTTAGAACCACATTCAGGCCAAGCATGACAAAAGCAGCCAGAGCGTAGAACAAGAATGCAAAGGCATTTGCCATATCAGCTAAGGATTTTAAAGTATAAGGCTCTAAAAGGTCGTTTAATGATCCTTTAGGACCAAGTGCATCAACATATCTTAATACAGTCCCCTTTGCATAGTTGAGTCTGAATGTTTTTGAATTGAATTCAATGATAGGTTCACTCTGAGATTCGTACATTCTATCTTCAATATTAAAGACAACAGCAAGTACACCATCTTCTGTATATATCTGCTTGAAAGACTCGTTTTTATCAAATGTTCTTAAAGTACCTGTTCTGTCAAGATAGGTCTTTGGGATCTGATTTGCCACATAGATAACATTATTTTCAAGATGAAATGAAATAGTACTGCAAAGCTTTATTGTTGATGGAATTGAAACTAATATTGCAAGATACAGAAGAAAAAGAATTCCCTGTCCTCTTTTTTTAAACAGGACTTCAAAATAGAATGAAACCGAATACAAAGCACGAATCGGTGATGAAATAAAATTTATAAAATTGTTCATATATTCATAACTTCTGTGTTTTTTCATTAGATTAACACAAAAAACACAAAAGAAACTGTTTTTTATGTGGTCTCTTGCATATATTCGGTGCAAAAAATCATAAATTTTACTGCAGTTGTATTTTTATACGATTTGCCGTTAAATATGTTAGTCTTCTGGACATAGTTATAAATTAGAAAACTAACAGGTAAATATTCATGTCAGCATTATTACTTGCAAGCAGATATCTTGCAAAATACACAGCATTATTCGTAATCGGAACAGCTGTTTTTGCTTATTTTGTTCCACAGTCATGCACCTTTGTAAAAGGTAATACACAGACATTAATACTTGGTATTATCATGCTTTCAATGGGTATGACACTTGGCCGTCAGGATTACAAGATCCTAGCTCAAAGACCTTTTGATATTCTGGTAGGTGCAATTGCTCAGTATACAATTATGCCTATTATTGCAATTGCTATTGCAAATGCATTTAACCTCTCACCAGAGCTTACCTTAGGTCTTGTTCTTGTTGGATGCTGCCCTGGTGGTGTATCTTCAAATATTATGAGTTTCCTTTGCAAAGGTGATGTTGCCTTCTCAGTTGGTATGACAACAGTTTCAACAATCGTATCACCTCTTGCAACACCTTTATTAGTAAGCTACCTTGTAGGCGAGAAAATTGAATTTGCTCTACTTCCAATGATTCAGTTCATGCTTATTGTTACTATTCTTCCTGTAGGCGTAGGCTCAATCTGTAACATCCTTTTCCACAAGTATGAGTTCTTCAAGAAAGTAAGAGAAGTTATGCCTGGTGTTGCTGTTATTGGCTTTGCACTGATTGTTGGTGGTGTAATTTCTGTACACGGTGAGAAATTCTTACAGTCAGGCCTAATCATCTTTGCATGTATTTTCTTACACAATGCATCAGGTTATATCTTAGGTTACTTAGCTGGCCGCTTCTTCAAGATGAGCAAAGCCAAGAAGAGAACACTTGCAATTGAGGTTGGTGTTCAGAATGCAGGTCTTGCAACAGGTCTTTGCGGCAAGTTCTTCCCAACATCAGCTGAAGCTGCTATCGCATCTGCAGTATCATGCGTATGGCACTCTATTTCTGGTACTATCCTTGCAAATATCTTTGCATGGTTTGACAAGAAAGAAGCTGAAGAAACTGACAGTCAGACTGAGCTTAAGAGCGAATAGTAAAGGATAACAAATGGAGCTTTCCAAAACAGTAAATCTTGCAAAAGAACTTGTCTGTATAAAGTCAGTTACACCTGATGACAACGGTTGTCAGGATCTGATTGCAAAGATTCTTGAGCCTTATGGATTTAGCATAAGATTCATAAGTTCCAACGGAACTAAAAATCTGCTGGCTTTTCATGGTACAGGTGCTCCATTAACCTTGTTTTTAGGTCATACAGATGTTGTTCCTACAGGTGATGAAACCACCTGGGACTACCCGCCTTTTAGTGGAAAAATCATCACTAAAGATGATGGTAAACACTATCTGTATGGCAGAGGCAGCTCTGATATGAAAGGTGGCGATGCAGCTATGATCTGCGCGATGCTTGAATATATAGAGCAAAAACCTGACCATAAAGGTACTATAGGTCTTTTATTAACATCTAATGAAGAAGGAGATGCCGTAGGCGGAACTCCTTATGTAGTTGAGTTTTTAAAAAAGGAAAACATAATCCCTGATTACTGCATTATAGGCGAGTGCTCTTGTGATGAGGTTTTCGGAGACTCAATTAAAAACGGTCGAAGAGGCGATCTGAATGCTACTATTGTTGTAAATGGTATTCAGGGTCATGCAGCTTTGGAACAGCATGCTAAAAATGCTGTTTTTGAAGCATCCCGTTTTATTAGCGCAATGCTTGATAATCCTATAGATAATGGTACACAATTCTTCCCACCAACTTCTTTTCAGGTATCTAACATAAGTGCTGGTACTGGTGCTGATAATGTTATTCCCGGAGTTTGCACATTAAGATGCAACTTTAGATGGAACGATTTACAGACCCCTGAGAAAATTGAAAAGCATGTAAGGGAAGTTGCAAAATCCTGTGGTATTGACTGCACAATGGATTTTAGAGAAGAAGGCAAACCATTCTTAACAAAAGAGGGTTTACTTATCGATGCTCTAAAAGCCTCTATTATTGAAGTTACAGGAATTACACCATCTCTTGGCACTTCAGGTGGTACATCTGATGGCAGATTCATTAGACCTCTTGGCACTCAGACAGTTGAATTCGGTCCTGTGTCAAATCTTATACACAAGGTAAATGAAATGGTCTGCACAGAAGATCTTGATTCACTTACTAGAATCTATGTCAAAACTCTTGAAAAACTTATGAAGTAGATTTTAAGAGAACAAGAGGCTTATAAAAATTAAGGTCTGTTCATTTAATGAGCAGACCTTTTTTTAAGCCTGATAATTCAGGCTTAACTATCGATGATTAGGCATTCTCGCTTACAAATGTAGCTAAGGCCTTATCTAAAAGTTTCATAGCCTCATCTACAGTTTTCTTCTTGATATTAAGAGCAGGAGCTAAACGAAGAACATCACCGTGAGCAACTAAGGTTAGAAGCTTGTGTTCAAAGCACTTCTTCTGAAGAGCACCTGACTTTCCTGAATACTTGTCATTTAGTACAAGACCTAGAAGTAAGCCCTCTCCGCGAACTGTATTGAATACATTGTACTTTTCGTTAAGCTTCATAACACTGTCAGTAATGTATGAGCTCATCTTCTTAACATTCTCAAGGAATTCACTCTTTGAAACAACGTCGATAACATATGAGCCAACTGAACATGCTAAAGCGTTACCACCAAAGGTTGAACCATGAGTACCAGGAACAAAGTGCTTTGCAAACTCATCAGTAGTCATAACAGCACCAATTGGTAAACCTGCAGCAAGACCCTTTGCTGATGTTAGAATATCAGGCTTTACCGGGGTCTGCTCGTAAGCATATAAAGTACCACTACGAGCAACACCAGTCTGAACCTCATCAAAGATTAAAGCTGCATTAAACTTGGTGCAAAGCTCTCTTACAGTCTTTAAAAACTCATCATCAGCCTTTAAAATACCGCCTTCGCCCTGAATAGGCTCAAGAATAACACAACAGGTCTTATCTGAAATTGCCTTCTTGAAAGCATCCACATCATTGAATGGAATGTGGGTGATTGCAGCAGGTTTTGGACCGAAACCATCTGAATAAGAATCCTGACCACCAACAGTCACAGAGAAGAATGTTCTGCCATGGAAGCTGTTAACAAATGAGATGATCTCGTTTTTGTCAGCACCGTAATTGTCAAAAGCAACACGACGTGCTAGCTTTAAGGCAGTCTCATTTGCCTCAGCTCCAGAATTTACAAAGAAAACCTTCTGGTAACCAGTCTTTTCAACAAGCTTTTTAGCAAGTGTAAGAGTGTACTCATTACAGAAGATATTACTTACATGAATAAGATTCTTTGCAGTCTTTTTGATAACTTTCTGAACATCTGACGGTGTATGACCTAAACAGTTAACAGCAATACCTGATGTTAAATCAAGGTACTTATTGCCTTCGTTATCATAAACATATGATCCATGAGCCTTTTTGATAACCATGTTCATTGGGTTGTAACAAGGGAACATGACCTCGTTGAATGTATTTCTTGTAATCTTCATTATTGGTGATCCTTCATATTGTAGATGTATGCAACTTCGTCACATTCAGCTCTCTTAGGACAGTTTTCACAATCCTTTAAAATCTTTTCAGGTAAAGCCTCAATAACAGTCTTCTGGAAGCCAACCTTTGAGAAGAACTCTGGAGAGCGAGTTAAAACGAATACTCTTTGGATAAACATCTTTGAAGCACGCTTTAAAAGATAATTTACAATTGCTCTGCCCTGGCCCTGTCTTTGAATAACAGGTGAAACACCTAAAGAGCGTATTTCAGCAAGACCTGAGTCATATACATAAAGACAGGCACAACCTACAACCTGTTCATCCTTTACGCATACGGCAAAAGTCTGAATACCTCTGATAATATCATTACGCTTTCTTGGAAGATTCTGCCCTTGCTTTGCCCAGTACTCAATCATTTCCATAAGTGAGTCAACATCAGCAAGGGTTGCCTGACGAACGATGAAATTAGCCTTTTCCTGCTTTAAAAACACCTGATTTAAAGTTACAAGGGCTCCTGTAATGGTATCAAGATCGTCTTTTGACATCTTGCCACTCTGGTTTAAGGTAATAACCTTGTCGTAAATCTCTTCTAAGGTATTCTGCTTTAATTCATCTAAAAGAACGAAATTTGAATCTTTAACTAAGTTTTCCACTATCACAAAACTCCACAACAAATCCTGAAACTAAAATTTATGCCTTAAAAACAGTTCCAAGAGGTCGCCGTGAAATGAGGTTCATAGCAAGATTCTCATCTTTGTAGGATGCGATGTATACATTCTTCTTGATAAGCTTTGTGGCATCTAATGCTGATTTGACCTTAACAGTCATACCACCAGAAATGGTACCGTCTGCAATAAGAGCATTCATTTTTTCTTCATCAAGCTCTTCAATCAGATTACCATTCTTATCAAGAACACCTGGTACATCAGAAATGTAATATAAAGGTGCGTTAAGCACACGTGCAATGGCTAATGCAGCATCGTCTGCATTAACATTATAAAGCTCACCGTTGTCATCATGAGCTAAAGAAGCAATGACCGGGGTATAGCCGTTATCAAGCAACAGATTCAGAAACTTTCCATCACCTGGCTCTACGGCACCTACCATTCCAAGGTCAGAAGAAAGCTGTGAAACACTGATAGTCTTGCCATCAGATGCAAGAATACCAATTGCATTCAGGCCATTGCTGATAGCTAAAGCCTGCAGTGATTTGTTGCACTGTCCTGCAAGAGCTGCGCTGATATATGGCATCTGCTCTTTTGGACTTACACGTAAACCATCTTTTTTCACAACTTCAAGTTTTAAGGCCTTGAACAGGGCATCAACTTCTACGCCACCACCATGAACAACGACAAGTCTGTGTGAATTCGCAGCTTTGAAAAGCTTTGATAATTCATCAATTCCACCTAAAGCTTTTCCACTTAATTTAACTACTACTGTATCTTGTGTCATTTTTCTTTAACTAATGTGATTGAACATAGATGTGACATCGCTGTCACATCTGATTATACAATTATTTTTTTCAATGTGAATAAAAATGACTTATAAAAGTCCTTCTAATTCATCAAAGCCATAGTACAGATTCAGGATCTGAAGAGCCTGTGCTGAGGCACCCTTTAAAAGATTGTCAATACATGAGCATACAACGATATAGCCATCCTTCATTGCATAGCCGATATCGCAAAATGGAGTGTACTGAACATCCTGAAGTTTAGGCATACCATCCTTTACTCTTACAAGAGGCTTGTTCTTATAGTAGGCAAAGGCATCATCAACCATCTGCTTTGTTACACCGTCTTTTAATTTTGCATTAACAGTTGCATGAATACCCTGCTTAAAATCACCAAGATGTGGTGTAAAAATAACCTCAGTTCCTAAGTGCTCTGCAATTTCTGGCTGATGACGGTGAGTAAATACACCATATGCATTTACGCTTACCTCACAGAATGAATTTGTAAGCTTAGCCTTTCTACCTGCACCTGATACACCAGAGATTGCATTAATAGATGGTCTGTAGTTTAAATCAAGAAGATTGTTGTCAATTAATGGACGCAGTGCTAACTGTGATGCTGTAGGATAGCAGCCTGGCAGAGAAATCATTTTGGTATTTCTAAGCTCATCAAGATTTACATACTCACCTAATGCATAAACAGCCTTCTTTAAAAGATCAGTATGCTCATGAGCAAAACCGTATGCACTTTCAAATACGTCAGTATTAGAAATTCTGAATGCACCTGATAAATCGAATACTGCAATACCAGCTTCAACTAAATCAGGAGCAAGATCGTGGCTTACCTTATGATCGGTTGCTAAAAATACAGCATCTGCTCTTCCGATAATATCCTTTGCACTTGACAGAGGCTCTAAAGATAATGAGCAGATACCATCTAATGAACCGTAAAGCTCACTGATCTTCTTGCCCTTATCTGCTGAGTTTTCAGAAACAAAAAGTGCAGTTAATTCAAGATTTGAATGTTTACTAATCATTCTTACAAGCTGACAGCCTGCATAACCAGAAGCACCAACAATGGCAACTTTTTTCATAAGATAACTCCGATCCTTATTTTAAGTAATAATCAGTAAGTCTACTTGAAAACACATACAAATTGTAAATTAAATTTATTCTAAATTTTATGCACCAAAAAGATGAAAAACACCTACGTAATAAGCGAATTTTCATCTGTAGAATTAAGAATTTGCACTCAAAAGGAAGAAAAATAATAACTTTGATGTGACAGTGACCAGAAAATCAGAAATATAAGTTGAAAATACTATCTTATTTCACTAAATATGAAGTTGTATAACCTAAGGATATTTATATGAAAAAGATATTTTTACTGCTTTTGATTTTTTCACTAAATTCTTTTGCATCCGACTTTATCACGCCAAAACAGGCTGCTTATCATAAAGGAAGAACTCAAACTGTATGTGCAAAAGCAGTTCAGGTGGTTACAAAAAATGGAATCACCTATGTAAACTTTGAAAAGAAATATCCAAATCAGACTTTTTATCTTTTTATCACTCAAAAAGAAAACTACATCGATCTAAAAAAGGTTAAAGGTAAAAAGATCTGCTCTCACGGAAAAATCGAACTATATAAGAATATTCCAATGCACAAGGATCCAAAATCTATAATGATCATGCAATAGGATTTGAATTGAAAAAGAATACCAAGAATAATCATCTTTTTACCGCACTTAAAATTGCAGGTATTTGTTTATCTGTATCATTTAATGCATCTTTTGCAGATGAAAAGGATTTTGTCTTTGTAATAGATAAAAGTATAAAAAAGACTGTATTCAATCCACATCCAATGAAAGACGATCTGGTGCTACCACTTCCTTGTGGCTCTGAAAAGTACAGTATTGTATTTAGAAAAATCTATACAAATACTGGTAAAGACAGTGATATGACTAATGGATTTACATTTTATGACGGATCTGATGATCCTCTAAATGCAGCAATTCAGTCAAAAAGAAAATGTAATGTTCGAGGAAACTTTTCTGACAGTAAAGGTAACTTTTTCTATCTTGCCAAATACGAGCTTACAACCGGTCAGTATGATGCGATTGTAAATGGAAAATGTAAGAATTCTCCTAGTATCAAAGATGCTGTTGCTAAAAGCAATATCAGTATTGATGAAGCTAGAAACGTAGCAAAACTCTATTCAGATTTTCTTCAAAAATCAAAAAAGACACCTACAGTACAGAATGAAAAGGCTTATGCATCATTGCCATATGAATGCTACTGGTCTTTTGCACAAAGAGGCGGACTTTCTGTAAATAAAAAAGATCTTGAGGATGAAACAAGATTAGCTGATCCTACAAAAACAGTTAAGGATTATGCCTGGTGCTATGGTCCTGACAGTTCAAATGGAAAGGTTCAGGTAATAGGAATGAAACTTCCATCTGAGCTTGGTTTATTTGACATGCTTGGAAATGTTCAGGAGTTTATGGATGAGCCATTTCAGGCAACTGTACAAGGTGATCTTTTAGCACAAAAGGGAGGAAGTACTGTACGTGGAGGCAGTATTCTTACACCATTTTCTCTAATGACAAACTCACTTAGAACAGAAAAGAAACGCTATACAAATGGCAATCCTACAAAGGCAGAAGATACAGGCATGCGACTCATGCTCAACGTATCTGTTACTCTTGATAGAGAAACTCTAAAAAAACTTGAATCAGACGTTATCAAAAAGAATGCTTCAAGAAAAACAAAGATAAAACAAGATGATGAGCAAACAAAAAAACTATCTAATCTTGCATCAAGTGTAAAAGAAAATGCCCTTGATGCAAACGTAAAGCAAAAGGATAAGGACAATTACAGATATATAACACCTTATAAGGCTGCAGATTATATCGGCAAATTCAAGAAAGTCTGTGGATTTGTTTATCAGGTTAAGATAAAAAACAATCAGGCTTATCTGAACTTTGGTGGACGATATCCAAATCAGAAATTCGTCGTATATATCAACAAGATGTACAAATACGGCAATATTTATGATTATTCAGGCAAGAAGGTCTGTGTTACAGGCACAATTAAAAGCTATCGTTCTATGCCTGAAATCATAAATCCTTACACTCTTGAGCTACAGAATTAAGGCTTTTTTGAGCATAATTCTTTGTGATTAATGATCTTACCGTCAAGAGTGCACTGAACAAGGTTTTCGCCTTCATAAACTAATTTTAAGGAGAAAAAGTCTTTTCTTGTCTTAAGAAGATGAAAGAAAACCTTATCACCCTCCCATAAAGGCAGATCAAAAATTCTATCTTTTTTAATCCACTCAAGATCACCTTCGTTGCATTGAGTATTCATAACACCAGAAAAATTATCTGATGTATATAAAAACATATATACAACGCCATAGCAGTCTGAAACAAAGGTTATAAGGCCGCGAAGTGCATATGAATTAAGAGTAAGTCCTGTTTCCTCCATTGTTTCACGAACAATGCACTCATCAGGAGATTCACCAGTCTCAATGTGACCGCCTATGCCTATCCATTTATCCTTATTGATGTCTTTTTCTTTCTTCACTCTGTGAAGCATAAGATAGCTATCATCCTTTTCAAGATAACAGATAGTTGTAAGTTCTGCTTTTGTACTTGGCATGATGTTTTTATTGCTTATTTTAATAATATAGGAGAACTATCAGCTTTTCTTATAAGACTCAAAAAGCTTCTGACACTTTTTAGGTGGGACTTTCTTCTTTTTTACAAATGTCTTAGTTTTTGGATCAGGAGCCTTTGGATGAAGCCAGCTGTATAGTTCAGCACCACATCCATCACCTGATGGAACAGGATCCTGTTTTTTGCATGATGGTGAATCTACCGGACACTTAAGACGAACATGCATATGAGCTCTGTGACCAAACCAAGGTCTAATTTTTGACAGCCATGCTCTATCTTCGTTCTTGTAAAGATCACATAAAGTCTTTTTTATTCCAGGTGCTACAAAGATCCTTTCAACCTTAGGATCTGATGCTGCAAGATAAATTAGTTTTACATGATTCTGATTAAAATGCTTTGTCTTATTGTTTTTAGTATCAACAATA
>NZ_JBGVMC010000100.1:0-7264 GCF_045124615.1 Succinivibrio sp. | reverse complement strand
TCTCTTAGAATACCTAATCTTGAAATCAGAGAATGCTTTGAAGCTAACATATTGCAGCATTTTAAAGAATCATCAACACAAGGAGAGAATAAAGCTATGCTTATAGCAAATGCTCTGTTTGAAGGTGATTGTGAAACTGCATCAGATAAAATCTATGATTTACTGCTAAATTATGTATCAGTAAGAGATTTTGCAACAAAGGCAAAGAAAGAGAACTTCTATCATGGATTCTTATCGGGTGTATTTGCAAGTTGTGGCGATTATATAAATAATTTCAAATCAAATACTGAAACAGGCAATGGTTATGCAGATATTACATTCCTAGATAGAAGAGGATCAAAACTTGTCATTATTGAAATTAAGGCTTCAAATTCTGATGAACTATTAGACAAGGATGCTGTAAAGGCACTTGAGCAGATAGACAGAATGGAGTATGCAAAACAATTTCTTAAAAAGCCTCTGATAAAGAAAATTTATTCTTATGGCATAAGCTTTTATAAAAAGAGCTGCTATATTGAAGTAAAAAAAGTTAAATAATAAGACTTTTAACCTTTGCTTAGTGCTAAATAGAATCTGAATAAAAAACTATAAAATTATACAAATTGTAATAATTATAATCTTTTAACCTAATTCGTGCTTCATAACTGCTTGCTGCTATCCATTTATTACAGTAGAAAGCCTTTTAACAAAAAACTCCAGTATTTTGTTAAAATTACTGGAGTTGCATTACACATTACTCTTTGTATTTCAAAGCACAATTGCATAATCATCTGCAATTATTGAGTAAGGAATAACTATGATTAGAACAATAAAAATAGTTTTATCTTAATCTACCTGCTTTTCATTGAGCTTCTTTCTTAAGGACTCAGCATATTCCTTTACAATGTTCTCTGGAACATAACCTACAACAGTAAAGAATGGATAACCGTCCACCTTCACCTCTACAACAGGCTCAACAGTCTCACGAACAACAGGATTTGGAAGATAGGTATATGCATGTACCTTTACATAATGATAAGATACAAAACCTTCAAAATTGCAGGAACTCTTTCCTATCAAAGATACATAAACAAGGTCAACTACCTGATCGGTTGTAAGCTCTGGATAATTGAATTTTTCTTTTGAAAAAGTCTCATCTGGAGGCAGAAGCTGTTGCTTATCATCTTTTGATGAAGACTGATTCTTGTCAAATGCCTTTACAATGGTCTTTAAAGCATCATTTGCTTCCTGAGCTGTATGAGTTTTCTGTTTGTCATATACGCTTACACCATCAATCTCAACTCTGATTCGCTGAACATGATGATGACCATCTTCAGTTGCATTTGGAAGACGCTTTCTTTGAGAAACGAGCTTTACTAGACGACCATCGATGTATGAAACAACATGAGCGTGCGCCGGGGTACCAGTAGCAAGGTTAAAAAAAGCCTCTTTTAAATTTGAACGATCCATAACCCCCTCCTTATATTCTTTCTTATTATTTTCTTATAGGTAAAGGAACAGTTAAATTTGACGTATATTTATAACTTTTTAATTTAGGAGATTCTAAGTTTGTGATCACAACTTTTTTTACTTATGTGTATTAGTGTGTAATTATTTGAAGAATATCAAACAATTATTGATGTTGTGCCTTAAGTGCACAATTATGTAACAAAAAGAAAACGTAATCTCAAGTACTCAAGATGAGAGACAAGAGATTACGTATTTGACATGATATTCTAGGAAAACAATCCAAGAATTTCAAAATAGATGACTAAAAAGCGTTTAATGCCTTAACAACAAAGTCTGTTTCTTCCTCTGTAAGAACAGGGGACATAGGAATTGACAGAATTGTGTCATGAATTTTTTCACTGATAGGATAGCTTTCATTATTCCACTCACTGTATGCCTCCTGCTTGTGTGGAGGAATAGGATAATGAATGAGTGTCTGAATACCCTTATCTGCAAGATACTTCTGAAGAGCATCTCTATTTTCGGTTCTAATTGCGAAAATATGCCATACATGAGCATCTTCACTGTAAACCTTTGGCAAGATGATCTTATCGTTAGTAATATTTTCTCTGTAGAACTTAGAAATTCTGCGTCTTGCATTGTTATCATCATCAAGATGCTTTAACTTTACATCTACAACTGCAGCTTGAAGCTCATCTAAACGGCTGTTAACGCCCTTATAGATATTATGGTATTTTACATTTGAACCATAATTTGCAAGAGCTTTAATCTTTTCATACAGATCTTTATCATTTGTTGTAACAGCTCCACCATCACCAAAACAGCCTAGATTCTTGCCAGGATAGAATGAGAATGCACCACCGTCTGACAGATTACCTACTCTCTTTGACTGATATAAAGCACCATGAGCCTGAGCACAGTCTTCAAATACCTTAAGATTATATTTTTCAGCAAGCTGTGCAACCTTCTGCATTTGAACAGCCTGACCGTACAGATGAACAACCATGATTGCCTTTGTTTTAGAGGTGATCTTCTGCTCTATTTTGTCTACATCAATATTTAAAGTATCAGGATCAGGCTCTACTAAAACAGGGGTACAGCCATTTGCAGATACTGCAAGGATTGTCGCAATATAAGTATTAGCAGGTACAATAATCTCATCGCCAGGACCAAAGCCTGCTGCTTTTATAAGAAGAGTCAGTGCATCAAGGCCATTTGCAACACCAACGCAGTATTTTGTACCACAGTAAGATGCAAAATTTGCAGAAAACTTTTCGTTTTCCTCACCTTGCAGATACCAGCCCTTATCCAAAATACACTTGAATCTTTCATCAATTTCTTTGCGATAACGGTTATTGACTTTTTCTAAATCCAAAAATTTAATCATACTATTCTTCTTGATGTATTTATAACAATAGACAGCAACGAACATTGACAGTCTATCATTGTGTTTAGTTTTTCTAATAATCTAATTCTACCAAAATGCTGTAAATGCTGTACATGATATACAGTAAAATTCTCTATGAATCAGATTTTTCACTTAGAATGATTCTGCCATCGCATCTAACAGTTCATTCATATTGTCCTGAACATTCTTGAGCTTTTCTTTCTTCTCAAGTGAACTTGAATCATCAGGAAGCTTATATGCCTCATCAGCAGCACTCTTTGCAGCCTCAAGCTTTGAAGATAATTTACTGTTCATTGCCTTTTTAGCTTCAAGATCATTTTCAAGTCTTGATAGATCTGCTCTTACCTTATCAAGCTCCTTTAAGCGCTTTTCTCTGTCTTTAAGCATCTGTGGACGCTTATCATTAAGTGCAATTACCTCCTGTGAGAGTTTTTTATGCTCTTCTCTTAAAGAAGCAATCTCATTTAGCTTATCATCTGATCTTTCCTTATAGGAGCCAGATACAACACAGCCTAGCTTATCAAAAAAAGAAGGATCTTTAATCTTTGGATCACACTGCTCTTTTGTTGTAGTACATGAGCATAGCACAGCAGATAATAATGTAAGTCCTATTAACAGATTTCTTTTCAATTTCAACTCCAATTCTTAACTTAAGGCTTCCTGAATTTTCTTGTAGCTAGCAGTCTTCTGTGAATACTCGATAACAGCATTTTCAAGTTCAAGCAATTCATTATCTGCATTTGCCAGCTCCTTAGTAATCTCTGAATTTTTCTTCTTTGCAAGAGATATACTGTTAGGTTTTGCCCCCTTACCTTCCATTAACGCGCTCTGAGTTCCCTTATGAGCATTATAAATTTCCTTGTCCTGTGCAAGACGTTTTTGCATATAGGCAAGATTGCTTTCCATCTCTTTAATCTTGTCATCAAGTTCTGACTTTTTAGCCTTTCCATCTTTGATGTTCTTAACTATTCTGTCAGCTTCAGCACTATCATCTCTAATCAGATCTTCAGTTGATTGCTTTAATGAGCTAGTGCTTGCAATGGATTTTTGAATCTGCTCTTTTGTAGCATCTAACTGATCTTCAAGATTTGAGTAATCTGCTCTTACCTTATCAAGATAATAGTTTGCAGTAATACCAACAGCACAACCTGCTGCAGCTGCAGCAACGCAGGCTGGAAGCTTATCACCATCGGTTACAAAAAGGCAGGCAAGACCTGTAACTAATGCTCCGCCTACGCAGGACTGTGCACCTGATTTTGAAAAGAATTCAGGCTCATCCTTCTTCAGATTCGGATTGACACTCTGATCATCCTGAACAGAAGGATTCTGGCATGCACACAACAATGCTGATAAAGACAAAACTGATGTAGCAATTAACTTTGATACTGACATTTATTGCACTCCTTATCTGTGCAGTTCCATTGGAAATTTTGACTGATCGGTATTAGCTGTATTGTCATACTCTGACATGCAAGATGACTTTCCATCCTTTCCTTTGCTACATTTTACAGATGGAAGAACATAGGTACTTCCATCAGTACATTTTGCAACGGACTGATTGGTTATGCTAAGAGAGCCTGCTGCCAAGCCTCCATTTACATCGCCAGAGCACTTGACTCCATCTCTTTGTGTTATAACAGCTTTACCTTTTCCATTTTTAAATTCATACTGAAGATTGATAGGCTTGTTAGTATTTTTCTCAACAATAGGAGAATTTACCTTCCAGACACCATCAAGCTTTGAAATATCACCGGAATTCAAATCTGAATTTGAAAGTACAGGTTCATTATTCTCATTTAAAACAGGTGGAGGAAGCACCCCACTGTCACCTTGATTATCTTTGCTAGCATCATCTCCTGATTGAGCATTTTGTGCTCCATCCTCATTTAATAGCGGTGGAGTTGCACTTTGTTGATCATCATTTTCCTGCGATGGCTCGTTTTCAGGAAGTAAGCCGTTATCATCTGTGTTTACTGATGGATTTTCAATTTGCTCATTCACAGTGTCATCTAAAACAGGAGTATCTTGCTCGCCTTGAGGTAAATTCTTATCATCTACAGGAACTAAAGTTCCATCATCTGCAACAAAACCTGTATTCTTTACAGCAATCGGATCTGTATCTTCATAAAATGGAAGATATCCTGTCTTTTCAATCTCTACAGGATCTAAAGATAGGTTCTTAAGATCAGGTGCTACTGCAAATAAAGGCAGTGATCTTGCAAAGAAAAGCCACCATAAAAGATATAAAAGTAAAGGCAGCAACAAAAGCAAAAGAGGAATGAGTAAAAGACACCATTTATGAGCAGCCCAGAATGAAGTTGCTGTTGCTGTTGCTGCTGTTGCTGTTGCAGTAGCTGTATTTGCACTGGTAGTCCCCTTTAATACATTATCTTCAGTTCTTAAAATAAAGAAAGGATCTTTTTGCAGTTTTGAATTGTGGTTTATAAATCCCCAGAAGGTTATAACTGGTCTGCCATTTACAATATATACATATTCATCAGATGGAAACTGAAAAGCCGGCAACTGAATATTATCCTTGCTGTTTCCTATAAGGAAATGGGCAAAAAGCTTATCATTTGATGATAATGCACTTGCCTCAAGATTCATTCCATAATAAAGAAACTTTGATTTAAGCTCATTTAAATAGCTATATGCTCTTTTTTTCTCATCAAGTGTAGCTGCGCTCCAGGAAACTACATCATACTCGCCATCAGAGCGTTCTGAATCAAAAGGTATAAACCAGTCAACATGAGTGGCATCTGATGAAAACTTAGGGACTGCAAGAATATCTGCATACTTTCTGCCAAGTACTGGAGAATTGATTATGGATGTTCTAAAAGCATCAGCTCTTTGCCAGACTAAAATTCCATCCTCACCTATTGCCTGATAATCCTTAAGATTTCCTGAATTTAACAGCTTGGTTGCCATATTTCACCTTATTCTTCACAAACTTTTTTTAATGTAGAGCCAGCCTGCTCTATCTGATTCTTTATCTGAATCGCATCTCTTGGTTTGAATACCTGACCGTTTGTATGTCTAGCAATACATGCAGCAGAGTCAATATTATCACCTATTAAAATTGTATGGATCTTTAAAAGAGGCTTTTTTTGGTGAATTCTTTTAGCTACTTCACATACATTCATATTTGCTGTGAAAGGACAGGTATCCTCACCATCTGATATCAGAATGCCAACAGATTCGGCATTCACACCATCAAGCATTTTTGAAAGTTCTGTAAGTCCGTTTATAAGAGGAGTTTTTCCATCATATGCATAAGGATTGATATTATTGATTGCACCTATAAGTGCATTACGTCTTGCACCTGAATATTCACCTCTGTTTTTAGCAACAGGACAGCCGTTGATCTCAACAAGGCTGATACTTACATTCTTATCAACATTTTTTATAAGATTTACAGCTGCATTTTTTGCAGCTACAAGTCTTGATGCTGAGCCATAAGAAAGTGTCATAGACTCAGAACCATCAAAGGCAATACCAAGAGTTGGAAGCTTTCCCTGCTCCTTTAGAGTTTTACACTTTGGGATCTTTTTAGCTTTTGCAGCTTCTGCTTTAGCTTTTGCTTCAGCCTCTTTTTTAGCTTTTGCTTCTGCCTCAGCTTTAGCCTTTGCTTCAGCCTCAGCTTTAGCCTTTGCTTCAGCCTCTTTTTTAGCCTTTGCTTCAGCCTCAGCTTTTGCCTTTTCTGCTAAAGCCTTTGCCTCTTCTTCCTTTTTCTTTTGCTCTAAATCAGGATCGGCAACTGCCTCTTCATCAACAGGCTCTTGAACCTCTGGCTGTGTATTATCAGGCAGTACCACCTCTAAATTATCTGAGCTTTTTTGATTATCTAAAAGACCTAACTTTTCTTTTACATAAGGACAGTAGCGCTCAACTGATTCACGTAAAGTGCCAGATTGTGGCCATGGGCGTAAAAAGAACCACCAAAGAAGACCTAAAAGCAATAGTAATAAAAGAAGTAAAAGTAAAAAGGCAATGCAGCATCCATGACCTTTTGATGCTGGTGCAGCGCTAATGGCACTATTTACAATCACAGCTTTTTTTGCAAAAGAGCTTTTTCCTTTAAGCTCTGTTGCAAGACATGTAACATTTGATGACTCAAAAACTACAGTTTTGTCGCATCTGTCAAGAAGCTTTGCAATAGTGTGTCTGTTCTCATTTATGATTTCATCGTCAATAGGCTCATTAGATGTAAGATGCTCATATACCTTAGCTTTTTTGCTATTAAAAGCAGATAGAGCCTCTGCATATTTTTCTTTATTCTTTTCGTTTAAAAACTCAAACTCGCCGGAGAGATTTGTAATAAAGTTAAAATATTCACCATCTTCAACAGGCTTTGCTAGTAGATTCTTGTAATCCTTACCGAATTTTTCTTCAAGATATGCAAAAAAT
>NZ_JBGVMC010000099.1:0-5107 GCF_045124615.1 Succinivibrio sp. | reverse complement strand
GAGCAAGACCTTCTGGGCTGTCAGAGAGCATTGCTACAACAGTTCTGTCTGAATTTAATGGAGACTGGAATGATACAATCGCACCTAAACCATTTGAGTTTCTGGTTCTGATGGTTGTATTTAAATTCTTTTTATCAGGATCGAACCTGTTTGGATTATCTGAGTTAAATGAAGTACTGATTGCCTGTTCTGTCTTGCTAAGAACAATAGCTACATTGTCATTATCCTTCAATAATTCAGGAATATTACCAATAACAAGAATATCCTTGTCTTCAAGAACATCTTCAGAATCATCATCAATCTTTGTCAGAATTTCGATGTTTGTAGATGCATAACCTAACTGAGCACCTATTCTTCCTAAGGTGTTGAGTAAGGTTGATAACTGTTCAGTATCTTTTGTATTTTCTATAACAGCTGCAGTTTCCTGAAGATCAGCATAGATTGAGAATGGATATCCTGACTGCCAGAACAGTGACAGATTTGGCATCTGTGTGAAGTGGTAGATACCTGTAAAGTCGATGTTTGAGGCAGGATCAATTTCAACTCTGTGAGGGATTGGAGCCTGTGTTGTACATTCATCTTTTTTAGAGGTATAGATGTTTGAATAATCAAAATCAAATGTCAGTGAGTTTGTTGGTCTGATAAAAGATGCATCAACCTTTGATGTGCCAAATAGATTTACAGCACCCATGATTGGCAGATTTTCAGAAATCTTATCCTGCTGGCTGTCTGGCTTTAAAGGATATGATCTGACAAGATGATTATTCAGGATAAAGCGCAACTGAGACATACCTGTTTCTGTTGGCTTTGTATACTTGTAGATAAGGTTCATATCTACTCTTGAACCATTCACAAAGTATAAATCTGGTGGAAGGTTGAGCTGAACGTTGATAGGTGCTGGCTCAATACCGTTAGCACTTAACTGACCATCAAATGTGGTGAGCTGACCAAAATAAACCTTCTTTGAAGAATCAATCCAGTTTGGTGAATCGTAAGGCTTACGTTTTTCAACTTCAGTGTAGCCAAGAATTTCTGTAACAGGGCCATTGAACAGAACATTACCTAAAGCAAGAGCCTTTGCTGCTTCTATAAGTTTTTCTGATGTAGGAGCTGAAATAATTAAAAGCTTATTACTCTGGGTTCCTGGAATATCAGTCATTTCAACAGTTGGAGCTGTAGATTTTGGATAATCCTTAAGAAAGTATGGTCGATTATCATTTGTGATGAATACTACAGCATGACCATTTGATGGAAGCTGATTTATCAAAACAGGGTAGTCAACACCTCTCCATGCAGTAAGAACACCACCAAATGAAGCAAAAATTGATGCTGCCTTAAGAGTATTTGAATCTGGCTCATCACTGAAAATTACAGGTAGTGTTGATGCTGTATTTGTAGTAACGTTAAAAAATGGTGTTGGGAAACTTGAAAGATCGTTTGCAATGTGAAGCTGCTGTTTATCAAGAACCAAAACTGACTGAGCAGAAATATTCAGCCATAAGGATGAATCTACAGGGTTTTCACAGATATCTGAGTAATGACCGATGAATTCAAATTCAATCTGATTTGAATCAGCAAGAGCCTTTGGATCAATTGCAATCTTTGCAAATGTTTTGTTACCTAGATGTTCTTTAAGAATTGGCAATGATTTGATTAACAGACCATTGAAGTAAACGTTAAGGTGTGATCTTACAGGAATTAAAGCTGGTGATGGTGTGTAGTAAAGTTCTAAAGCACCGCCTGTTACAAGCTCGTCCTTTCTGATTTCAAATCTTACATTTCTTTTTGCCTGAGTACCACTTAAAGCAAGGCCACCTGACGGATCTGTCCATTCAAGAGAGGCGAATGGGTATCTGTAGATATTGGTTGTAATATCATCAAACTTATGAACTTCAACAAGAGATCCAATATTGGAACTGGTATTGTTCTGTGCGTTTGCAGCAACAGAAGCAAACAGTAAAGTCATAACGCAAAGTGATATTTTCTTGAGAAACATGATGTCTCCTTAATTACTTTCTTTTATCAAAAATCTTTTTGCCGTTGATATCTAATGGAACTGGTAACATACTGAATGTGAACAGCAGTGTAGATACGACAATCCATAAAAGCTGCTTGAATACAAAAGGTGCATTCTTAAGCATTTTTATGTAACCATTCAGACCGAATTTCACTAGAGTATGAATTCCGTGGAAAAGGGTATCCTGTTTGAGTCCTTCAAAACTGTGAGCCCATCTGTCAGCACATGCGAAGGTACATCTTATGTATTCAATGTTTTCCTGGAGAGTGTCTAGCTTTACAGCAAGACCTAACTTGTTTTGATTTGAAAACTTAACTTCAGCATTGAATTTATAGATAACAGAGTTGTTTTCAATGTTGATAACGACAAGCTGTCCATCTTTGAACAGGCCCTGGTAAGAAGAGCCTTCAATTTTTTCTGAAAGTTTGATACCAAGACCGTCTTTTGAAAAATCTGTGATAATTGCATTGATTTTCTGGAATTTACTAATATCAATGGTACATTCCATTTCACAGCTAACTCTTGGAGAAGTTCTTACCTGACGGCGTTCAAGGGCAACAGCAGAAGCTGCACCTAGTACAAGTAGGTTGTAGCAAACCCAAAGAAGGTTGATGACGATAACTCCTACCTGAGAAAAAGGATCGAAGAAGATATTGTAAATACCATATATGAGACCGGCGAAATTTAAAAAGATCATGAAGATATATGATTTTGATACAGTCCAGTCAAAGTATGTTTCTTCGTTTGATGCACCTTTTGCTGTTACATTGAATTTTCCATGTTTAGGTGAAATAAGCGCAATTAAAGTTGGAACAGTGATATACCATGAGAGAATGGTCTCGTAGATAACACCCCAGAAATAGAAACGCTTGTTTCCCTGTATTTGCTGATTGGTCATGGTGGAATGAATCATATGTGGCAACACATATGCAAAGATCATCATGCCGGTTGCAAAAATCACATATACATTAAAGAACAGGAATGGCAGCGGAGCTAACAGGAATATGATTCTTGGAAGCCCATGCAAAAAGTGAATCATTGCGTTTGCAAAACAGATTCTTTGTGGAATTGTCAGTCCTTTACCAAATAGAGGATTATCTATTCTGAAAATCTGAACCATGCCTCGAGCCCATCTGATGCGCTGATTGATATGGTCTGCTAATGATTCAGTTGCAAGACCTGCAGCAAGAGGCAGTGAAATAAAGGCTGAAGAATAACCTTTTCTGTTAAGTCTTAATGATGTATGGGCGTCTTCAGTAACAGTTTCAACAGCGATACCACCGATTTCCTCAAGAGGTTTGCGTCTGATAACTGCACATGAACCGCAGAACATTGTTGCATTCCAAGTATCGTTACCTTTTTGGATAAAATCATGGAACAATGAGTTTTCTGCAGGAACGGATCCTTTAATTGAAAGATTCTTTTCAAAAGGATCATCTGAATAGAAATGATGAGGAGTCTGAACAAGTGCAATATTCTCGTCATGAACCATCCATCCTACAGTCATCTGTAAGAAAGCTCTGGTAGGAACATGGTCACAGTCAAAGATTGCAACCAGATCACCATTGGTAAGTGTTAAAGCATGATTGATGTTACCAGCTTTTGCATGATTGTGCTCTTTTCTGATTATGTAATTAACACCTATACTCTTGCAGTATTTTTCAAATTCAGCTCTGCTTCCATCATCTAGCATATGAACTTTTAATTTGTCTTTTGGCCAGTCAAGATCAAGTGCTGCAAGAAGACAAGGTTTTACAACATCCAATGGTTCGTTATAGCTTGGAATGAAAATATCAACACTTGGCCATAAGGCTGTATCTTCTGGCAGAGGATATGGCTTTCTGTCTAGAACCCAGCATACCTGGAAGTATGAGAGTATCAAAACAGCATAGGCATAGACCTCGGCTACTAAAAGCAGCAGAGCAAAAGTAATTGTTACAGGATCAGTAAATAGAATTGTTTTGGTAATACGCCAGTAAATGTAACGGGTTGATATGATGATGGAAATAAAGATCATCAGCATCAGTGTTACGCGGGTTTTCTCTGACTTTAGTAAGGTTGCGACAATCCACATCAGTGCAACGAAAACAAGCTGGTACTCTACATCTAGAGGCTGGGTAACTGCCAGTATTGATGCAACAAAAGACAATCCTAGAAATACCAAAATAACTGTTTTTCTTGATTCTTTAAGAACAACTGTTTCCTTTTGATCAGCAACCTCAGTTAACTTTCCTGTAAAAACAGAGGTTATTGCAGATAAAGGCTTGATTACAGTATTTTTGAATACTTTTAACAGAGAATTAAAAAATACATTTATTGTAGATGTCTTTGAAGGTATCTGTTTTATAAAAAGTAAAAATACAGACTGAATAATAATTCTTACAGGATCAAGTGGTCTTGGTCTGCCTTTTTTTATCTGCGGATAGTAGTAATAGAAATTACGACGCAGATCCTTATAGGTTTCATTTTCTAATGGGAGCAGAAAATAGACAAAAGCAAAGAATGTCAGGTTTATAACCTTTGTAAAAAGGTTTACACCATTAACAGTCCAAAGCGCATTAAGCTTCTTTAATTTATTTATTGCATTAGACTGCATACTATTTCTGATCCTTTATCTTATCTATATCTTTGCACATTATGAAAAGTTCCATAATGATTTTTTCTAGCTGCAAAGAAGCAGAACTGATTTTTAAAAATCTGTTGAAAGGCATAAGGTTCATATATGAGCTGACAACAGATTCATCAAATGGGATAGCGGTTTTTATAAATGACTGCTTTAACTTACTGTTTAAAAGAAGAGACTGTATATCTAATGATGACTGAGAATAGTTATTGAGTTTATTGATAATGAAGAACTCATTATATGCAGTATTTGAGCTGTTTAATCTCTGAACGCAGTTTCCATCAGCTTCTAAAACAGTGAATATTATGTCTGATAATGAAGATAAATGCTTTGCTAGCAGGTTGTTTTTGATGCCAGCATCGATGATAAGATAATCAATGTTTTCTTGTGAGTTTAGAAAAGCTAAAAGTTTATCAGCAAGTTGTGGAAGTGACTCTCTCTCTCTCTCTCTCTCTCTCTCTCTCTCT
>NZ_JBGVMC010000098.1:0-2344 GCF_045124615.1 Succinivibrio sp. | reverse complement strand
TTCATAACGACAAACAGAACGGCTTAGGTCGTCATATCACTGAATTGTGGTATGACCCTGAATCAAAGTTTAAGGAGTATTAAATGGGACAGCCAAAAAAGAAATTTAAGCTTAACATGATGTATGTAGTCCCAGTATTGGTGATTATTGGCTTTATAGCACTATGTTATGTAGGCTCTCTTCTTTTAATGCACTTAAACGGATTGCCTTTAGAAAAGGCTGGACCTTTTACAGCTTTTAGATACTTTCCTATCTATAAAAATTCACCTGTAAAATCTGTAAGGCTAACAGTGATCTTCTGTGCTGCATTTCCTTTTTTAGTAAGTGCAGGTATTGCAGTTCTCTTTTACATCACTAAATACAAGCCTCGTGCGTTGCATGGAGATGCACGTTTTGCAACTTACATGGAGATTAAAAAAGCAGGACTTGTTGCTCGTGACAGCTATGATAAGACAATTTTGGTTGGCCAGTATAAAGAACACGGCCGAAACGAATATTTATGTTATGGCGGTTATCAGTTTGTGATGTTAGCTGCTCCAGCACGCTCAGGAAAAGGCGTAGGCGTAGTTATCCCAAATTGTCTTAATTACAGTGATTCTCTTGTTGTTCTTGATATTAAGCTTGAAAATTTCAATAAAACAGCAGGATTTAGAGCAAAAAGTGGTCAGGAAGTTTACCTCTTTGCTCCATATGATGAATGTGAATCAGAAAGACAGGAAGGTAAACCTGCACCTATGAGAACACATAGGTACAACCCTTTAGGCTATGTAAGCTCTGATCCCGTAGATAGAATTGGCGATATAGACTCAATTGCTCAGGCTTTTTACAACAATCCAAACTCTAAAGATAAGTTTTTCGATGAACAGGCAAAAGATCTGTTTCGTGGCATAACAATGCTTGTTTTAGAAACTCCAGGCATTCCTCATACTTTAGGAGAAGTGTTCAGACAGTCATCTGGCTATGGAAAAGCTCTTCCAGAGCATCTTAATGAGATGATTGAAAAGGCAAAAGCAGAAGGTAGGCCATATTCTGATGAATGTGTTGCAGCAATTAGCCGTGTATGCACCTTATCTGATAACACCTTTGCAGGTGTTAAAGGTTCAATGCAGGTTCCTTTAATGCCATGGGCTAATGCTCGTGTAGATGCTGCAACCAGTGCCAATGATTTTGATTTAAGAGATGTTCGTAAAAAGAGAATGACCATATACGTAGGCATTACTCCTAATAAGCTTGCTGAGGCTAAGAACATCATCAATCTTTTCTTTGATCAGCTCATTAATTTGAATACAAAGACACTGCCTCAACAGGACAAATCACTTAAATATCAGTGCCTGATGATTTTAGATGAGTTTACAGCAGCAGGAAAAATCAATCAGATTGCTCAGTCTATTTCATATCAGGCTGGCTATAACATGAGAGTTCTGACAATTATTCAGAACAAATCTCAGTTAGAAGATGTTTATGGTAAGCCTGGTGCTTTAACTCTGATGTCTAACCATGCCTTGATGATTATGTATGCACCGTCACCTGTAGTGCAATCTGATGCTAATGAATATTCTGAAATGCTGGGATATCAGACTGTTAAAAATACTTCTCATTCTCGTTCTTTTGGCAAGCAGGGCTCACGCTCAGACTCAACCTCAGATCAAAAGAGAGCTTTGATGCTTCCTCAAGAATTAAAAGAGATGGATATGTGGGAAGAGATCGTGTCACTTGAACACACTAAGCCTATTAGATGCGGAAAAATCAAATATTTTGAAGATCCAATTTTTACAGCTCGTGTTGATTGGCAGATCCCAGAAATTCCATTAGTTGATCTTGAAAAGTTCATGCAGAGCACAAAAGCAGGTGCCAAGATCCTTTCTAATACAAGTGAATCAGAAAATGAATCTGCAGATCTTGATCAAATAGGTAAAAACGATGTTCCAAGTCAAGATGAAATAATCAGTCGATTAGATCAGATCCCAGAAAATAAGCTGGTTGATGTTATATCACTTGTTAAGCAAAGTTCACCTCTTAACAAGCTAGGTATTCCTGAACTTAAGATGAATTATGGTGGAACGTCTGAGGATTCTAAAAAGAGAATGCTTTCTGACTTTTTTGAGTCATCCCCTGATGATGAAACTTTGGATGAGGTTTTAGAGCAGAGTGATCTTAGTGAAGATGAGCAAGAAACTCTGTCCCTCATGCAAGAATTTACAGTGGATGAAAATTCAAATTCACAAAAAGGACTTTTAGTTTCTGAAGAATACAAACAGGTTCAAGCTGCAGACGTTCTAGCTAAATTTGGTTTTAGCTCGATTAAAGAGTCTGATGAAATACCAGAAGATCTTGACAGTATCAA
>NZ_JBGVMC010000097.1:0-3588 GCF_045124615.1 Succinivibrio sp. | reverse complement strand
AAAAGTCAGGAGAAAGAATATGGATAAGTCAAATCTTGTATCGCGTCTGATTGAGATCTTAGCAGATCATACTCCAATCCTAAAAAAGCAGATTGAGGAGTTTTCTGAGGATTATTCTGTACAGAGAAATCTTCTACGCGGTCTTATGAATATGCATAATATCAAAAATGCACTTTCACCTGAATATTTCAAACTTCAAGATGAGCTTTTACAAGCAGAGTTAAAAGAAAAAACTCTCACACAATTATCAGATCTTCTAGGTGTTCATATAAGTAACAGAATTCATCTTTTCAAAGGTGATATTACAAACCTAAAAGTCGATGCTATTGTAAATGCTGCCAATTCATCATTGCTAGGGTGCTTTCAGGCAGGACACAACTGCATAGACAACTGTATACACTCTTGTTCTGGGCTTCAGTTACGTTATGAGTGCTCTAAGATTGTAAATGAACTTTATCAGGGAAACGCACCTGTAGGCTCTGCAACCTTAACTGATGCTTTTAATCTTCCTTGTAAATATGTGATTCACGTTGTTGGTCCTAATGTAAGTTTTAAAGTACAGAAAAAAGATAATGACGCACTTGCCTTATGTTATACAAATACTCTTGATATAGCCAGAGAAAAGGGTATTAAATCTGTTGCTTTTTGTTGTATTTCTACAGGTTGTTTCGGTTTTCCAAAAGCACAGGCTGCAAGAATTGCTGTTGATACTGTTAAAGAATATCTTGAAAGTAAAAATGCAGACATTGATGTTATTTTCAACGTATTTACAGATAACGATTATTCCATCTATAAAGAGCTTACCGGTAAAAAGCGCGATGACAACAATGATATAAGGCCTTTTTTTAATCCAAATCTGTTCTGATTCAAAAAAAAGTGATAATTCGTACATAAAGTCTTTTTACAGCTCCTCATGGCTTTTTGCCATGTGAGCTGTCAATGAGGCTTATTTAGTTTTCTGAATTTGAGTTTGATATACATAACTTAGCACGAAAAAAACAATGCTGTTTAGTACTGTTTTTTTAAGTTCTAAGTTTTAGCTAATTCAAAGCTAATCTAATGATCTATAATAGCTCCACTTTTTTCTTTACTATCTAAAGGTTATATTATGGAATTCAAGAAAGACGAGCTAAAGTCTCAGGCTTTATCATTAGTTGAAAAAGTAAAACAGGATAAGAAAGTTGCTATCGGTGTTATTGCAGGTGCAGTCTTATTCGTTTTAGCAATTGTTGTATTCTTAGCATCTGGCCCATCAAAGCCAAAGACACCACAAGAGCAGTTCAGAGCACTTTTATCTCAGGCCGTTAACAACGATTCAAACTTAAACAAGATCTTAAATGGTTTCAAGCTTGATGAAGATAAGCTTGAGATCGTAAGAGATCACTACAAGAAGATGTTTGATGATGAGCTACTTGATTTCTATGTAAAGAAGCTTGATGAGCAGGGCGTTTTCAAAGCAAAGAATCTTGATAAGAAGAGAGCATTTGCGACCGCATTCAAGACAATGAATGATATCGCAGTTGAAGGTATTTTAAAGACTTCAGCACAGGAGCGTGAAGCATTCTTTAACTACAACAAGACTCTTATTACAACTCTTTCACCAAGAACATGCAAGATGTATGTAATCGGTGATCCAAGATTGTTTGCAGAAAGAGAAATGCAGACTTCAAGCTCACGCGTATTCAAGAAGATGACCAAAGAGCAGTTAGAAGCTTATCTTGCAGCTCAGAGAGCAGCAGCACACAGCGTAGCTAAGGGCAACATCAAGAGCGCAACCTTAACTAAGGAGCAGGCTGAAAAGGCAGGTTCATTATTAGAAAGTGCTAACGAAAAGCAGATGCAGCAGTTACCAGTATTCAAACAGAAGAAGATTGCTAATGCTGCAAGCGATCTGACAAGAGCAATGCCTATGGATGCATGTGACTTTGGTAAGTTTGTTTACAAGTCAGCAGACAGCATCACTGATCCTGCTGATCGTGAGATCGTAATTCTTAATCTTTTAGGTGCTGCTCAGCAGTAATCAAAATAAATTTTCAATACTATAATCGGATAGCATTTTTGTTATCCGATTTTTTTTTTATAATTTTAACTGCGTCATGTTTCTTCTTTAAATGTAAATATTCGCTAATCTTTCCATAAGACTGACTTTGTAAACTTTAAATGAAGCTGATATAAATCACGTTTGTTGTAACAAAGGAGTTATCTATGGATACTTATATTTATTCAATAAATCCTAATGAATGTGTTACACGAGAGAAAAGAGAGCTGTTAGCAGAAGGTCTGGTCAGACTCTCAAGACAACTTGCTTATTATGAAAAGCTAAAAGAAAAAAGAGAATTCTGTGAAAAATACAATGCCAACTGGGAAGCCTTTAAGTGTGTACTTGGTTCAATACTTGTAGTACTTGCTGCAAATCTAATAGTTTTTCTGTCAGGCCTGGTACCTGATGAGGTTTTCTCTATAATAGCAAATGCGTCCCTGGTAATAGGTGGTGTTTACTGTGTTGTTGGCGTATATTCAAGCTATTCTCAAATTGAAAAATTCAATTTTATTGCCAATAATTCAAACAGAATTTTAAATTCACATCGCTGTTATACACTTTATAACCATGTTTATTCTTTCTTCGACGATGGAGAGGTAAAAAGTGAAAATGCGCTGTGCTATGCAAATTTCATTAAGTCAGGTAAATGCTCAAGTCTTGAAGAGGCAAAAGAGCATTTAAGATATCTGAATAGAAAACAGTTCAATGAGAATGATGCTCAGGTAATCTCTGCTACTAGCTGTTAATGGAATAAAGCAAGAAATCAATAAATCAACAAACATATGGTTTAATCGCCGCTTATAAAGTGGCGATTATTTTTTCAAGCTCACTTTGAGCTTGAAGTCGGTCATTTCCTTGCAGATCGTTATAATCAAAATAATATTCGCCAATATTAGCTTTAATTTTTGTGAAATGATGGAGTAGTCTTATACCTGGTTCAAGCTCTTTTATTGTTAAATCAGAAAAGAACTTCATTTCCTTTTCAACAGAGCAAAATGCAAGGTAAATGGCAGTTGCAAGCACTCTTGGCTCTGATGTTTTGCCACTGTGCCATATACGGTGTTTTTCCGTACCAAAATAGGTGCCGTCTGGAATAAAGATTGTTCCATCAGTAAGATCAATATCGGTGCAGCGCTCACCTTCTCTTAGATATCTTTGAACGACATCCTCTGCTGTTGCAGGTGGCTGACATAGCATTCTCCATCCTGGTGCTAGTGCTTTATATGAAAAATCCTCATATTCTTTTTGAGCACAAATACCTGTGATAATTTTACAAACCTGATATGAGGCCTCTTCATACAGGCTGTCTTTTATCATGCCGTTCAATCCTTGCAATACTGGCAGCCTTGATGGGCTTATATATGAATAAATATCAAAATAATCGTCAGCAGCAAGTTTTAGGACCTTTACACTTATATCAAGATCTTTTTCTTTTAAAGCTACATTGAGATTATGAAAATTCAGAGAATAAAACTCGTTTATTTTCTCTTTTTTATTTTCATTTTCAGAATTTGTTTTTATTTTTTCCTGTGTTTTCTCAAGAATTT
>NZ_JBGVMC010000096.1:0-14837 GCF_045124615.1 Succinivibrio sp. | reverse complement strand
CCTCATGTAAGAAGATAGTTGAGGTTAATGCTGCAAGTAACAGGATTCCATAGAATGCACTTGGAATTAACCAGTTCAAGAAAGCATGATCATGTAATGCTGAGTTGAATACATTTGGCAGTGAAATGAATACAAGTCCTGCACCCTGAGCTGGTGACATGCCTGCAACAGAGAAAACTGCCGGAAAGATAATCAGACCTGCTAGAATTGCAACTAGAGTATCTAAAGATGCAACTGATAGAGCTATTCTATTTAGGTTAACGTCTCTTCTGAAGTAAGAAGCGTAAGTTACAAGACCCATACCAAGAGAGAATGAGTAGAAGCACTGACCTACTGCAGATAGAACGACATCAGGGGTAATATCGTCAAAGTTTAGCTTAAATAAGAATTCGTAACCTTTTGCTGCACCTGGCATTGTTGCAGAGAAGATTACAAGCATAATCATAATGATGAATAGAGCTGGAACTAGGATCTTTGATGATCTTTCAATGCCTTTACGAACACCTGATACAATAACAACATGGATGATAGCTGTTACAATAAATAGGCAGATTAAAGGTTTATACGGATTAGATACAAATGATCCGAAAAATTCTGCAGAGGTTCCTAAAGTACCATCATCATGAACTGATAAAAATGAACCTGCAGTTACTGCTTCAGCCGTATAGTAGAATACCCATCCGACAACAACGTTATAGTAAGTAAGAATAGTAAATGCTACAAAAACAGAACCAATTCCTATAATTTTCCACCAGGAATTAGGAGCCAGAACGCTATATGCGTTACCCACGTTAGCTCTTGCATGGCGACCAATTGCAAATTCTGAAATTAATAAAGGTATACCAAAAATCAGAATAACTGCAATATAAACAATAAGGAATGCTGAACCGCCGTTTTCACCTGCCTGAGTTGGAAATCTCCAGATGTTTCCTAGACCAACAGCTGAACCTGCAGCTGCAAGTAAGCCACCAAGTTTAGAGGCAAATCCAATGCGATCTGAACTCATAAAATTCTCCAATATAAATAAATTTTTTAGGTTATGCACCAAATTTGCTCGCTATTATAATGTTTTTTGCTATTAATATGAAATCTTTTGAGAATTTGCTCTAATATTAGGCAATTTGGATAATAAAAAAGCAGGAAGTTATTAACACTGCCTGCTTAAAATAGGAATAAGTATGAACCGTATATGTTTATAGACCTAGAAGTGGTTTTATCTGTTCGCACCACTTTTTAATTCTTTCATCTGTCAGCTCAGGCTGATTATCTTCGTCAATAGCAAGACCAACAAAATGATCATGATCCAGTAGTGGAAGTGGAGATGTAAAGTCATAACCTACTGTAGGCCAGAAACCAACAAATTTTGCTCCTCTGTACTGGAATGTTTCATATAACATTCCCATACCATCAAGGAAAGTATCAGGATATCCAACCTGATCTCCTGTTCCAAACAGAGCTACAGTCTTACCTGTAAAATCCATTTTCTGAAGATTTGGCATGAAATCATTCCAATCTTCCTGTAATTCGCCAATACTCCATGTAGAAGTACCGATTATTAACTTGTTGTAATCGTTCATTTTTTCGCCACTCTGTGAGATATTAAAAATATCCACTTTGTCAGCGCCCAGCTCATTTACAATTTTCTGAGCTATTTCACCAGTGATTCCAGTGTATGTTCCATAAAATAGAGCAACTTCTTTCATCTTATCTCCACAAGCTTATCTCAAAAGGTTGAGAATATAAGCGGGCCTCCAGAGTACCATTTTTTTAGCCAAAATTCATAAGGTTTGTATATTATATTAAAACTCCGATCTTTTGAAACTATAGATGAAAACCTTTATCAAATATAAGGTAATAAATTTTCTCTATAAGGATAAAATAGTTTCAGATCAAATAAATAATTATTGGAATGAATCATGAATAACTATATTGTTGATGAAAGTAAGTTTTTAATCTCTGATGAAGATGATTCTCTTTTATTTCCTGAAGATTACAAACTTTCAAGCGGAATTGTCATTTCTTCATATGAGGATGGCACAGATAAATGGGAACTTTATACAAGTAAAGATGGTGAACATTATATTTTAGCTGTAAATTCTGAACTTCACGATAAGTGGATTGATTCAGAATTACTCAAGAATGAGGATTTTCATGAGATACATTTAGGTCAGATTCCTGTATATCTTATTTTTTCCAAGATTTCTCAGAAAATAAGCAGATTAAACTCAATTAGAGATGTTAGTTCAGCAACATTTGCAAATGCAATTTTTTCAGCTTTCGTTAACACAAGAAGCCATGATATAGAGTCAAATTTAAGAGATGGAATTTATATTGAAAAATTCTCTTTGATTCTTCCAACCTATTCTCTTGTATCAAAAGTATCAGATAAGGCTCTGTTTAATAATGTATTGTCATCTAAATTAGATCCAGAGGATTTATCTGCTCCTGATGGTATTAACGATACCCTTTCCTATTCATTTGTTTTCAATCTGTTAAAAAAGAAGGGGCTCGTTTGTTCTTATTATGAACCACTTTTAGAATCAGGACAGAAAGTTGATGACTTCATGCAAAATAGCAAAAAGGATGCTATTGTGCTGTCTCCACTAATAAGCAAGGAGCATTATCAGCTGATTGATACATCTTCTGATTATTATTTGCTATTACTTGATAAACTTTATGCAAATGCTCTTATTGAATCAAAGCTCTTAAGACTTATTGATGCAAAGAGTGTTTCTGTTAATGGTGAGAGCTATTCTCTTCTGACCTTAAGCAAGGATAATGCTGTAGAACTGTTATCTGACAGATATAAGGGGATTAGTTTACAGATTGCATATAGACTTGCAGTTTCTATAAGAAGAACAAGAAATCTTGTTTCTAGTGCAATTCTGTCAGATGCACTTTATATAGAGCAGTTAAATTTACTATTCCCTGATAAATTCTCAGGCGGCGATAAAGGTGATGATAAGACTTTAATGTTAGATATAATCAACCACGGTCCTTACGCATTATCTCCATTTTTAATTGATATAAATGATGATTTAATTTATATCGCCACCAGATAGAAAAACAAAAGCCTCGAACTTAAAAGTCCGAGGCTTAACTTTGATTTCTCAAAAACTAATCTTTAGCAGATTCGATCTGAGATTTCAGATTTTCCTGTTTCTTTTCATTCATCTTCTGCTTAACTTCAGCTGGTACATACTTAGTAAAGTATCTCATTACAAGTACGAAGAATACAGGAACATAGAAAATTGCAAGTACAGTAGCTGTTAACATACCACCGATAACGCAGATACCGATTTCATTTCGTCCTGCAGAGCCTGCACCAGAGCTGATTGCTAAAGGTACAACGCCAAGAATAAAAGCCATTGAGGTCATTAAGATAGGTCGGAATCTCAATCTTGCTGCGTGAATAACAGCTTCTGTCAGACGTTCACCATTGTCATACAGGTCTTTTGCGAATTCAACAATCAAAATAGCATTCTTTGATGCTAGACCCACTGTTGTAAGCAGACCAACCTGGAAGTAAACGTCGTTAGCTAGTACTGTTTTGAATGGTAGGTATTGAGTTAGAATGGCTGAAATAATAGCACCAACGATACCTAGAGGCACAACTAGCATAACAGCGAAAGGAATTGACCAGCTTTCGTACAGAGCTGCAAGTGACAGGAACACAACAAGTAGTGAAATCAGATATAGTGCAGGACCCTGAGCGCCAGCTAACTGTTCCTGATAAGAAACACCGTACCAAGAAATACCATAGCCTGGAGGTAAAACCTCATCTGCAAGTCTCTGCATTTCAGCCATAGCCTGACCTGAGGACACACCAGGAGCTGCTGCACCCTGAATTTCAACAGCTGCAGTACCATTAAATCTTTCTAATCTTGGTGAGCCGTAACTCCACTCAGAAGATGCAAATGCATTGAATGGAACCATGTTACCTGAGTTACTCTTTACATACCACTTAGAAAGATCTGATTCAGACATTCTGTCTTTTGCTTCGGCCTGAAGATAAACCTTCTTAACTCTGTTTCTGTCCATGAAGTTGTCAATATAAGCAGAACCCCATGCAGCAGAAATAGTTGTATTGATAGCAGATGGAGTAACTCCAAGAGACATTGCCTTTTCATAATCAATGTTCAGTTTTAACTGAGGAGTATCGTCCATGCCGTTAGGTCTTACCTGAACAACTAAAGGTGACTGAGAAGCTGCATACAGATACATATTTCTAACTTTGATGAGTTCATCATGTCCCTGAGAAGACTGATCAACAAGGAATAGGTCAAAACCGTTTGCTGTACCAAGTTCAGGAATTGCAGGTAAGTTGAAAGCGAATGCTAGACCGTCACGAATACCGCCCATTAAAGGCATATAAGAACGAACCTGAATTTCATCAGCGTGCTGATCTGCTCTCTTTCTTTCATCCCAATTCTTTAGTTTTACGAATCCCATACCGGCATTCTGACCACTACCTGCAAAAGAGAAACCAGAAACAAGCATGATTGATTCAACATTTTCTCTTTCAGCACCTAGGAAGTAATCCTTAATCTGAGAAAGAACGCTATTTGTTTTTTCAAGTGTTGAACCTGCTGGCAACTGAGCCATGGTTAACAGAACACCCTGATCCTCACTTGGTAAGAATGCACTAGGAATTCTAGTAAAGCCAAAACATAGAACAGCAATAATTGCAAAATAGTAGCAGATGTATCTGCCTATTCGTTTTACGATAATATTTACATGCTCTTGATACTTCTTAGAAATATAAGCAAAGAATTTGTTCCATAATGCAATGACCTTTCTTACAGGTGCATACAGGCTATCAAATTTATCATTGAGTTTTGTAAACCATGTAGCCTTCTTTTGCGCATCTTTCTCAGAAGGTGGTAAAAGAATTGTTGCACAAAGTGCAGGTGTAAGGATAATTGCTACGACAACTGACAGAACCATCGCTGATACGATAGTAATGGAGAACTGTCTGTAAATAATACCAGTAGAGCCACCGAAGAATGCCATAGGTACGAATACTGCAGAAAGAACTAGAGCAATACCAATTAGTGCACCAGTGATTTCTTCCATTGACTTTACGGTAGCCTGTTTTGGTGTAAGATTTGGCTCTTCATTGAGAATACGCTCTACGTTTTCTACCACAACAATAGCATCGTCAACCAACAGACCGATTGCCAGCACCAGACCGAACATTGTTAGGGTATTAATAGAGAATCCGAAAGCCTGCATTACAGCGAAAGTACCTAAAAGAACAACAGGAACTGTAATGGTAGGGATCAGAGTTGCTCTGAAATTCTGTAAGAACAGATACATGATCAAGACAACCAGAATGATTGCTTCAATCATGGTATGGAATACCTCATTGATAGAAACTTCAATGAATAAAGTTGTATCAAATGGATAAACAAGATCAACCCATTCTGGGAAATAAGGCTGGAACTTCTGGATTGTCTCTTTTACATTCTGAGCTGTTTTAAGAGCATTAGCACCTGAAGCTAGCTTTACAGCAAGTGCAGCACATGGCCTACCGTTTAATCGGCCTTCAAAGTTGTAATTTTCAGAACCAAGCTCGATTCTTGCTACATCTTTTAGATATACCTTTGTACCGTCTGGATTAACACGAAGAAGAATCTTTTCAAATTGTTCAACGTTTTCTAAACGCTTCTGACCGGTAATTGAGTATGCATACATCTGACCTGGAGATGCTGGCATACCACCTAAAGAACCATAGGTAACCTGAGCATTCTGTGCCTGAATTGCAGCAGAAATTTCATTAACACCAATTGAATAATTATTTAGTTTCTTAGGATCAAGCCAGATTCTCATTGCATATTTAGAACCGAACAGCTGTAAAGAGCCTACACCATCAACACGAGAAAGAGGCTCTTTCAGGTTTGATTCAAGATAGTCGGCAACGTCAGCTGATTTATGTTCACCATCATTTACAACTAATGATGCAACCAGTAAGAATGAGTCAGTTGATTTTGAAACGTCGATACCGTTTTGCTGAACAATTGATGGTAGCTGAGACTGAGTCTGCTGCATCTTGTTCTGAACCTGAACCTGAGCAATATCAGGATTTGTACCAGGTTCGAATGTAATGTTGATTCTTGCTGAACCGTAAGAATCAGATGTTGCAGACATGTACATGAAACCATCAAGACCAGTCATGTTCTGCTCAATAATCTGAGTTACAGATCTTTCAACGGTCTGAGCGTCAGCACCAGGATAGTTTGCAGAAATAGAAACTGAAGGTGGTGCAATAGTAGGATACTGCGATACAGGTAGAGTGTTAACTGAGAACAGTCCTACCAACATGATACATATAGCAATAACCCATGCAAAAATAGGTCTATTGATAAAGAAACGAGCCATTTTCTTTTATCCTATAATTATTTCTTCTGCTGATTCATCTGCTGTTGTTGCATAGCTGCTTTCATTTTTGCGTCGATAGGGGTTACAGGTACACCTACACGGATCTTCTGTGTATTTGATGTAATAACCTTGTCACCAACCTTAAGGCCTCTTAGAACAACATATGTATTGTTATCAATCTGGCCACCTAATTCTAGCTTCTGTTTTGCAACAAGACCTTTCTCATCAACAATGTAAGCATAGGTTGTTCCGTTAGCTTCTCTGATCACGCCTTCAGCTGTAACTAAAAGAGCATTTGGAGTTATACCCTGATTAATTTCAGCTCTGATAAAAATACCTGGAAGAATTACATGTTCTGGATTTGGAACAATTGCTCTTAGGTTAACCATGCCGGTTGTTTCATCAACGCTTACCTCAGTAAACTCAACAGTTCCTTCATGCTTGTACTTGATACCATTTGAGAAGAATATTGAAACTTTTGCCTTTCCGTCATTTAACAGCTTACCTGTTGTAAGATTCTGACGTAATGCAATATATTCTTCTGCAGTCTGACCTAAGTCTACATAGATTGGATCAAGCTGCTGAATAGTTGTAAGCGGTGTAACCTGACCTGCAGATACTAAAGCACCTTCAGTGATGTTTGATCTGCTTATTGTGCCTGTGATAGGTGCATATACCTTTGTATAAGCAAGATCGATATTAGCCTTGTTTAAGGATGCTTCTGCAGATTGAACTGCAGCTTTTGCAGCAAGATATGCAGCCTCAGCCTCATCGTAGGTCTGCTTACTTACAGCCTTATCTTGTAACAGACTAGCAAATCTTTCAGCCTTACGCTTTAAAGGAATAAGAGATGCTTTTGCACTTTCGTAAGCTGCTTTTGCTGACTTTACATTATTCTCGTAAATGCTTGGATCAATCTGATATAACTGCTGACCTTGCTGAACAATAGCACCTTCCTCAAATAATCTCTTTTGAAGAATTCCTGAAACCTGAGGTCTTACTTCAGCCTTTCTTGTAGGATTTGCTCTTCCTGAAAGGTGAGAGATAACAGGAACATCTTTCTGTACAACCTCATAAACGTCAACAGGCATAGCTCCGTTTTGCTGCTGAGGTGCCTTACCGCATGCTGATGTAAGGGAAAGAGATGCAATAACAAAACTAGATAGAAGATACTTTTTTAAATTTGTCTTGTCCATGGATTTTTTCCTTCAAAAGAATTCTTTTATTTGTATATAAATACAACCATGTTTTATAAAGAATAATTCTCTGATAAAAGAATATTATCTTAGAAAATAGATTTTTATGTAATAGGCAATAGTACGAAATATGTATGTAAAAGAGATTATTTACTACTTTTTTTCACTTATTAGGCCAATACATCTGTATAAAAGCTAATTTGCTATGATAATATACATACAAGTTGTATAGGTGAGGAAATGAAATGCCAAGGCGTACTTTAGAAAATGCAATGCAGACAAAGAAAAAAATCTTGGAAGCTGCTCAAAGACTTTTTAGCAGAAGGGGATTTGAGAGAACAAGTTTGTCTGATATAGCAAAAGGTGCAGGATGTACCAGAGGCGCAATATACTGGCATTTTGAGAACAAAGAAGAACTTTTAATGTCTCTTTTAGAGAGCCTTGAGCAAGAACAGTTTGGAATGGAATACCTAAATGATGCTTGTGATCCAAACTCATATAATCCATTATCAAAATTGAAAAAGTGGCTGTCAGCTCTGTGCGATGAAAAAAACATTGCTTTATTAAATTCAACTTTAATTTCCATGGTTATTATGATTTTTAACGGTGGATCAAATCCTGAATTAAAAGAGATGATGCAACAGAGACGTGTTCAAAAAAATGAGCTGATAGCAAAGGCTCTAAAGAATATCGTATCAAAAGGTCAGTTACCTTCAGATTTAATAATTGATCTTGCAGTAGAGCACCTATGCGTTTTTATTGTTGGCACTTTTCACAGAAGTCGAGTCACCAACACCAATCATTTGAAGAATAATTTTCCTCTGTTTGTAGAGCTTGAGTTTAAGGCTATCAGAGAATTAACAGAAGAAAAACTTAGAACAAACAGCCTTCCTTAATTGTTCCGTCAGGATTCAATCCAACTGAAGCTGCATCAATTCCTTTTTCTGCAACAATCTTTGCTGTAGCAGGAAGAGGCCTTGGTCTTTTGAACTTGTCCACAGCAACATAAGTAATATTCGCTTCAGTTACTAAATCTCTTTCAGCATGTTCATTTGTTTCACTTTCAATGAGCTTTTTAACCCAAATTTCTAGGTGTATCTTCATTGATGAGGTTCCGACATGAATGCATTTTCCATAGCAGCAAACCACATCACCAACAGTTACTGGTTTTAAAAACGACATCCCCTCAACTGCAGCTGTCACAACACGTCCGTTTGCAACTTCTCTGCCTAATATAGCTCCTGCAATATCCATCTGAGACATAATCCAGCCACCAAATATATCTCCATAAGGATTAGTATCTCCTGGCATTGCTAGTGTTCTTAGCAACAAGTTTCCTTGTGGGGTTCTTTTGTCATTAACATCCATTTTCATGAAATTTGTACCTTATATGTAATATGATTTGTTAGTATAATAAAATACTGGCTAATCAATTATAGTTGGAATTTTATGGAACAGTCATATCTTGATTTACAAAGACAACAAGAGCATCTGAAGAATGTTTCAAGAACATTTGCTCTTACCATTCCATTTCTTCCATCTGATTTAGTTGATTATATTTCAAACGCATACCTTTTGTGTCGTATCGCAGATACAATTGAAGATGATCCGAAAGCTCATCCATCTTCAAAAGTATCCTGGCTCAATCGCTTTGCTCAGTTCTGTCATAACGATTTTTCTGATGAAGAATCATTATTAACTCTCCATAAACAGGCCTTATCAATTACTAAAGAAGGTGCAAAAAAAGAGGAATATGCACTTTTAGAAGATATGATTTTAGTTATTGAAAGAACAAGACAGTATCCATTAAAGGTAAGAGAAATATTAAGCAGAGGAGTAGCCATTTTAAGTTTTGGTATGGCAAGAAGTATTAATGGTATTACTATAAGTTCACTTCAGGATGTAGACAGATACTGCTATTTCGTTGCAGGTGTTGTAGGCGAACTACTTGCAGCTTTGTTTGCATATAGCAACAAAAAAATTGATAAATATGCTCTGCTCAATCTATCAGTAAGTTTTGGCGAAGGATTGCAGCTTACAAACATATTAAAAGATAGAGCGGAAGATGCTAAAAGAGGCGTATCTTTTCTGCCTGTAGCAGATAATTCTGAAGATTCAATTACAAAGCAGGGAAGTGAATATATTGAATATGCTCAGGGGCATTTAACAGATGCAATTGATTTTATTCAGATGATCCCAGCATCCTCTTATGGAATAAGAATGTTCTGCCTATTGAATGTAGTTATGGCAACAGCTACCTTAAAGAAAATTCATAAATATGATCTGGCAGGAAAAAAACATTTAAAAATTACAAGGCGACAGGTGAAGTCTCTGTATATTCTTTGTAAATTGTGTGCTTGTAGCAATCTTTTAGTAAGACTGCTGTTTAGATTTGTTAGTTTTGGCGTTCAAGCAAAAAGAAGATCTCCAAAAGATTTGAGATCATTTGTTTCGTTCTGGGACAAAACAGCAAGTCTGTTAACTTTTGAAAGACAGGAAGAAGAGTAATGTTCATTCAAATTGCAAAATATTTTGTTATACCACTATTAGCTTTATCAATTGCAGTTCCATCTTTTGCAAAAGATTATAAGTTAGATAAGGATTACAAGATTGTATCTGAGGAAAAGACACAGACTCCTGAAATCAGAGAGTTCTTTTCTTTCTACTGCAGCCATTGTTATTCAATGAGAAAAAATTTTAAGTCAATAGCTTATAAATTTAAAGACAAAGCAAAGTTTGAGCTTAATCCTGTTGGCTTAATCGGTGGAGAAATCGGTGTTGAATCTCAAAAAGGCTATGTTGTAGCTCAAAATATGGGTATTGAAGATGAATTCTCAAAAAGACTGTTCTCACAGGTACACGAAAAAGAGCAGATCCCACAGGATCATGAGTATTTTGTAAAGATCTTTGAGGGAATGGGAATTTCAGCTGATAAGGTAAATGCTGATTACAACTCATTTGTTACATTAGGTAGAGTTGCTCAGTTCGATAAACTTACATCTAAATATAAAATTGAGGCAGTTCCAGAGCTTGTTATCAATGGAAAATATCTGATAATTTCTGAAGATATTGAATCAGTTGAAGATTATGTATCTTTAATTGACTATTTATTAACACTGCCTTAAAAATGAAACAGGTCTTACAAAAGTAAGACCTGTCTTCAATGTCCTATAAGAAATTATTACTTATTTCTTATTCTTTTCTGACTCATAATCATTATGCATCTTTTCTAGAAGAGCATCTTTTCTTTCCCACAATGATCTTACATACATTGTAAAATCGTGTTTAAACTGCTTATCTTCTAGATAATTACCTTTTAGGGTCTCATCAACTTTTAAAATATCTACATTTACATATATATTCTTGATTTTACCTTTCATCATGTCGACGAAAGCTTTTTTCTGATTATCAGGATAAAAATATGTAACATCAAATAGATATTCAATTTCCTGTCCAATTTCAGATATTGCCACACCAAGAGATGCAGCTTTTGGAGGAAGCAGATACTTATAAGGTGATTTAGCTTTCTTTGCCTTTTCTTTAGTAAATCTGCTGCCTTCTACAAAGTTAATTAAAGTTGCAGGGAATTTGATAAGTCTCTTACATGCAGCCTTTGTTGTTTCTATATCTTTGGTTCTAAGTTTTGGATTCTTTAGAAGCTTTTCTTTTGGATATCTTCTAAGGAATGGCATTCCTAATGCGTAGCAGGCAAGACCTGCAAATGGTATATAAATTAAGGAGTGCTTCATGAAGAACTTGGTTGTTGGAATATTACCTTTAAATACGCATCCCATGAATAGAATATCAAGCCAGCTTAAGTGGTTTGAAACAACGATACAGGATTTTTTTGTCTTAGGAATATTATCCCCACTTATATGCCAGGTTACATTATTTGTAAGCCTGATAATGCAGCGGTTAAAAAATACCCATGTTCTGTATAAGTGATAATTTGTTTTTTCAATTAGAACTGTAACTGCATCAAAAGGCAGACAGAACTTTATTATGCCAAGTAGCATCATTGGGGTAGCAATGATTATTACATTGAGCGATATAAGGATACTGTTTATAAGTAAAATTACTGGAGATGGTAAAAAGGAAAGCATAATAATTCCCTATTCAAACAACATAAAACGTGACCATTTTACCAAAAAATAACAAAAATGTTATTTTTGCAAAAAATCGAACATAATTATAACTATGTTTCATTTTTTGGTGTATACTGATTTCAGTTTTTTTATTTTGAAAAGAGCAATTTTTTGCAAAATATTAAGTAAGGTTTTGATTCATTTTTATCACTGCAAAATGAAAAGATATCTTTGATAAGTGATAAAATCTTGAATATTGTTTATATAGAAAGTCCAGTATATTGAGGAAAATAAAATGGCAGATAATACCAAGTATATATGGTTCAATGGCAAGATGGTTCCATGGGCAGACGCTAAGGTTCACGTTACAGCTCACGCATTACACTACGGTTCTGCCGTGTTTGAGGGTATTCGTGCCTATGCAACCAAGAATGGTCCACAGATTTTCCGTTTAAAAGAACACATTGATCGTTTATTTAATTCTGCAAAGATCTACCGTTTCCCTATTGCTCAGACAAAAGAGGAAATCATGGATGCTTGTAAGAAGGTTATTTCAGAGAACGGTCTTGAGTACGGTTATATTCGTCCATTAATTTTTATGGGTGAAGTAGGTCTTGGTGTTAAGTTCAAGAAAGACGTTAACGCTGATGCAATGGTATGTGCAATGCCATGGGGTGCTTACCTTGGTGAAGAAGGCTTAAAGAAGGGTATTAAGGTATGTATTTCTTCATGGAGAAGATTAGCTCCTGATACAATTCCTACAGAAGCAAAGGCTGCAGGTAACTACCTGTCATCAATTCTGATTGCAAATGAGTGTACAAACAACGGCTACACTGAGGCAATTGCATTAGATACAAATGGTTATATTTCAGAAGGTTCAGGCGAGAACGTATTCTTTGTAAAAGATGGCGTTTTATATACTTCTCCAAATACTTCTGGTTTATTACCTGGTATTACAAGAGATGCTGTAACCAAGGTTGCACAGGACTTAGGCTATGAGGTTCGTACTCAGCCAATTCCTCGTGAGATGGTATATCTTGCAGATGAAATGTTCTTCACTGGTACAGCAGCTGAAATCACACCTATCGCTTCAGTAGATGGTATCGATGTTGGTTGTGGTTATAGAGGTCCTGTAACTGAGAAATTACAGAATGCATTCTTTGCAATCGTAAGAGGCGAAGTTGAGGACAAGTATGGTTGGTTAACTCCAGTCAACAAATAATAGCTTCTAGTAAAATGACCCACTAGTAGTGGGTCATTTTCGCTTAAAGATAGTCAATTTTCAGTATTTGATAATACTGTATATTCAAGAGAATCAAGGGAATAAAGTTTTATGGCAAACAATTACCGTTCAAAGGTTACCTACGAAGGCAAGATTATGGCAGGTGCCCGTGCTTTATGGAAAGCAACAGGTGTAAAAGACAGCGATTTTGGTAAGCCAATTATTGCTGTTGCTAATTCTTTTACTCAGTTTGTTCCAGGTCACGTTCATTTACACGAAGTAGGCCAGCTTGTTGTTCAGGAAATTGAAAAAGCAGGTGGTATTGCTAAGGAATTTAATACTATTGCTGTCGACGATGGTATTGCAATGGGGCATACCGGTATGCTTTATTCACTGCCAAGCCGTGATATTATTGCTGATTCTGTTGAATACATGGTAAATGCACACAAGGCTGATGCTTTAGTTTGTATTTCAAACTGCGATAAAGTTACTCCAGGTATGCTGATGGCATCTATGAGACTGAATATTCCTGTAATTTTTGTTTCAGGCGGTCCTATGGAAGCAGGAAGAATGGATGATTGCGATCATAAGGTTGATCTGATTGATGCAATGATCGTTTCAGCTGAGCCAAACGTATCAGACGAAAGAGTAAGAGCAGTGGAATCTGCAGCTTGCCCAACATGCGGTTCATGTTCTGGTATGTTTACTGCTAACTCAATGAACTCATTAACAGAAGCTTTAGGTTTATCTTTACCTGGTAACGGTTCATTAGTAGCAACTCATGCATTTAGAAAAGAATTATTTGTTAAGGCTGCACACAGAATCGTTGAAATGGCTAAAGCTCATTATGAGCAGGGTGATAATTCTGTACTGCCTCGTTCAATTGCAACAAAGGATACATTCGAAAATGCAATGTCTCTTGATATTGCAATGGGTGGTTCAACCAACACAGTTCTTCATTTATTAGCTGTTGCTCAGGAAGCTGGTGTTGATTTTACAATGAAGGATATTGATCGTCTTTCAAGAAAGATCCCTCACATCTGTAAGATGTCACCATCTACTCCACTTTGGCATATGGAAGATCTCCACAATGCTGGTGGTATCATGAATATCATGGCTCAGTTAAAGAAGAAAGGCCTGTTGCATCTTGAAAGCCGCACCGTTCTTGGCATGTCTTTAGGTGAGCAGATCGATAAGTACGATCTTGAAAAGACAACTGATGCTGATGTAAAGAGATTCTATTCAGCATGTGCAGGTGGCAAATACAATATCAAGGCTTTCAGCCAGTCAAATACTGTAGATAAATTAGATACTGATCGTGTTAACGGCTGTATTCATGATTTAGACCACGCATACTCTCAGGATGGCGGTCTTGCAGTTTTATACGGCAACTTAGCTGAAAACGGCTGTATTGTTAAGACTGCTGGTGTTGATTCTTCTATCCTTAAATTCGTTGGCCCTGCAAGAATCTTTGAAAGCCAGGAAGCAGGTGTAGAAGGCATTCTTGGTGGCAAGGTTAAAGAAGGTGATGTTGTTATTATCCGTTATGAAGGCCCACGTGGTGGTCCTGGTATGCAGGAGATGTTATATCCAACATCATATATTAAGTCTGTAGGTCATGGAAAGAAGTGTGCTCTTGTAACTGATGGTCGTTTTTCTGGTGGTTCATCAGGTCTTTCAATTGGTCATGTTTCACCAGAAGCTGCTAACGGCGGTAACATAGGTCTTCTTGAAGAAAATGATATTATCAAGATTGATATTCCAAACAGAACAATTTCTATGGATGTTTCTGATGAAGAGTTAGCTGCAAGACGTGCAAAGATGGAAGCACGTGGCAACAAGGCATGGCAGCCAGAAAACAGAGACAGAGATATCACCTTTGCTCTTAAGGCTTATGCAAAGCTTGCATCAAGCGCTGATAAGGGTGGTGTTCGTGATAGAAGCAAGCTAGAG
>NZ_JBGVMC010000095.1:0-2597 GCF_045124615.1 Succinivibrio sp. | reverse complement strand
TTGCTCCTTTGCCATATATAAGCCCACAGATGAGCTATCTATTTTTAAAACTTTAGTCATAATATATCCTTTTAGCTAAAAGAAAAATTAACCCATATATTATACACCATTTTAGAAAAACCTAAAAATGGTAATCGTAGTCAAACCTAATGCTTACCTGAACCTTGAAAAAGTTTTTGTAGAGAGTATCAGACTCGTTAAAGCCGAATCCCGAAAAGTTAATCTGACAATCAGAGGGTGGTCTACGATAAAGGTTCATTGTACCCTCAGCAAGTTCATAAGCGTTATCCATACCTGAGTTATACGGCACATACAGATCAATGTTGATGTAACCCATTTGTCTGTATTTAGTTTTATTTAAGCCGTTAAAAGTAGCTCTGTTTGCAGAGTAATGTCTGATATTAAAAACTGCAAACGGCTGATCTTCTCTAGGAGTAGCACCTAAAATGTTTTGGAAAGTGCAATAATACTTGAGTTCCTTACACCAATATTGGGTAAATAACTCTTTCATGTAATCGGTTGCTTCTAATATCCTCATTATTATCTCCCTAAACCATATGAGAAAAGAATGACTTTTTCAGCAGGTTTCATAATATCGCAGAAGAATACCTTATACTTAATATCATTACCTGCTACATCTTTACAGGTGACATGAGTAGCAAGGCTGAGATCAACAGGTTTTTTCTGTTCGTCATAAACAGGCAGGAGAAAGCATGACATTTTATCATCTTCTAAACCGTTATAAATTTCAGAGTGCATACCGAAACGAGTCCCCTGAAAGTATATACCACGAACAGGGGGTATGATAACGCCTGTTGTAGTATATGTAACTTCTTCTGATTGAGAGGGTTTATATGGTTTATCTTGGTCAAAAAAATCAATACCACAAGTAACAGTAAGCTCTGTGCCGTACTTGTAGATTAATTTTTCTGCCAATTTGACATATTTGACATAATTTTCTTTTTTCATGCTCTGTAACATCTCCATATAAAGTTACGCAACAGAGGTTTCATAGACTATCTGCAAGTGCATATACAGCCCAAATTGAGCCTTGTTCTGTACCTGAGGAAAAGTATTCGGTATCAGTTTGGAGAGTACCAACCTGTTCTTTTTTACGCTTAATTGCACCACCAGTTTCAGATGTTTCAAATACACCTGACAAGCTCATTGTTTCCTCGTCAACATTGATTGCGTATTCACAGCAAGCCTTGAGTAATGCAGTTGGGATGTAAGGGGTTTGTACTTCTTGTTGGGTTTCGGGGTCTAAAGCAGTTCTGCACCAAGCGTCACGAGGAAATTCTAATGACTGTTCCTCGTAGAAAGGCTTGCCTTTTAATTCTCCGAACCAACGAGTGTCAATGTACTGAGTAGCAACAACGATACGCTGTTGTTTTTGTTCAGTAGTGAAAGCCAACCAAGCGTCATTACCTCGGTCGGTAAAATAAGCATCGGCATATTCCAATGTCACATAAGCATTAGCGTTTTCAACATTAGTGCCATCTTCAACGATAAAAGCCACAACAAAAACCTCGCATAAAAGTAAACACGTTACCATTATACACTATATTTGTTGTGGCTTATAATTATGAACAAAACTTACGAAAATCTTTCTGTGGCGATCTTTAGCAGTTCTTCTTCTGAGTATATACACTTAAAAGTTTTAAAATTATTCTTTTCAGCGTTAAAACCGAAAGTAGTTTGTTTAACGTCTATATAGCATTGGAATTGCAGTCCGTAAAATTTAGATGTTGTTATACCACCTTTTTGTGATTCAACTTTAAACAATTCGTCACCAATACACGCCTTAAATATCTGATTGCGTATAGAATTTCCGATGGCTACTATACGTTTGTTATTAGAACTAAAGCATGTTTGAATTTTACATTCTTCTCCAACAGTCTCAGGGTGTTCATCGCATTTAACTACTTTACAGAATATATCAATAATAGTATTAGAATTTGAGAAACCATCTCGTACATATTCAAGAATATATGTACCTGCTGGCAGAGGTTCTTTTAAAAAATCAGAGAAGTCTAAATCGGTGTTAACTTGCATATATTATACTCCTAGAAACAAAGTTTACAACATTATCTAACTGTTGATACAGGTCTTGCAAAGAGCCTGTGTTATCTATATTCATAATAAGTTTAGGATTTTTTGAATGAAGTGTCAATACTTTTTTGGATTCTTGCTGATAAAATTTCTGTAATTTTTCATATTTATCTCTAGGCATGTAATCAAAAACGTCTTGTTTTGATGAGCGATTAGCGATACGTCTTTGCTGAGTATCATAATCGACACCTTTAATGATTACATGCAAAGCAGGTTCGTCATAATCCTTGAGGCTTTGTTTTATGGCGTTCATAACAGTAAATACAGGTAATTTCCCAATTCCTAGAACAGACTGATATGCGTAAGTGGAAAGAATAAATCTATCATACAAAATGATACTATGCTGTTCGGCTTTTTGCATTTCTTTTAATGCGTTTTTTCTGCATTGGCTGACAATCTGTAAACGTTCTTCGTCAGTGAAATTTGTGGTAACAAAAGTTTGTTTAACCTTTTGTCCCTCCTCACCATACCAATCTGTAAATACA
>NZ_JBGVMC010000094.1:0-4370 GCF_045124615.1 Succinivibrio sp. | reverse complement strand
CTTCAGTCTTCACCTGCTTTATTGCAGTAATAACAAAGACAAATGCAAAACTGATTAGTGCAATAAGAATGAATGATTTTGATGTAAACAGCCCCAAAGAGATCAGAAAATCCATATTTATTCCTTATTTAATACTGAAGAAGACTGTGTAAAACCTTTTTGTGTCAGTTTAATACCGTCATCTAAAAGTTCAATTAACTGAAGTTTATAAAGACCGCCAATAGCTTTTTTGAATTTGCCTTTTGACATATGCAGATAATCTTCAATTTCCTGAGGATCTGACTTGTCATTTAAAGGGATAAAACCATCTGCACGTTTCAAAATGGATAATAAAAGCTTTGAAGCATGCTCAATTCCCTTTACACCAGGCTCTTGCAAAGATACATCAAGCTTACCATCATCACGAACATTAGTGATGTATCCTTCATAACGTTTACCGATTCTTACAGGCTCTTTTAGCTCTGATTTGTACATTAGGGCATATACACTGTCATTTACAACAGTTCTAAAGCCAAGAGGTGTATGTGATACAGGAACGCAGGTAACTCTTTGTCCTCTTTTAAACTCACCTTTTTTAGCAGCATCCTTGATATAGCGGTTATATCTTTGTGTGCCAAAAAGTCTGCCCTGTTCATCAATTGTCACTAAAACAAGTACTGACTTTCCAACCTCAAATTCTGAGCGCTGTTCTGATACAGGAACGATAAGATCTTTAGGAATACCAAGATCCATATAAACAGTGCCACAGTCGATAGACTTTACAGTAAGTCTTCCGACCATTCCGCACTCAAGGTATGGATGTTTTGCTGTTGCAAGTACTCTATTACCATCCTTGTAAAGGAATACTCTTAACATATCTGATACTTTTAAAGATTCAGGAAGCTGAGATTTAGGTACGAACAGAGAGCCGAAAATATCAGCATCTACAAAAGCCCCCTGATCGGTTATTTCAACCACTTCAAGCTCAATCATATGGCCTATTTTAATCATATCAGACATAGCAATTTCCTAAATAATGTGTATCTTGCGCATAATATATGAAAAAAGCCACTCTTATTTCAAGAATGGCTTCTTATATTTCACACAGCGATCGATTAAACGCGCATGAAGTCGATGTGTAAAATACGCTCTGAAACTGGGTGACGCTGAATGTCAACAGGCTTTACCTTGATTGACTTGCCGTCTAAGTTTAATTCTACACCTGTGTAGAACTCATCTTTTAATGCAGCTGCGATAACTTTCTTCTCATCTAAAGTTACTGAAACAGCTTCTTTGCCCTGACCGATAACGATAGCTGGGGTCTTGAACTCACGACGTAGGCGGCGGCTCGCACCTCTTCCCATGTCAGTACGTGAAGTAGCATCTAAAACAATTGCCATTTTCAACATTTCCTAAAATTGGTTAAACAAAATATATACTGTGCAATGCGACCATAAACACAGACTGCAATATTATACAGATAAAATAATAATATTCAAGCATTTAAAACAATCGTTGCGATCCTCTTAAATTTAAAGAGATTTTTTATCTGACTGTGTTAATTTTGTGAGTTGCAATAAATGTGAATAACATGATTTACTATATAATCCACGCAGTATCAGTTTAACATAAGAGATAAACAATGACACAGTACATAAGACCATCAAAAGATCAGTCATTCATGGAGATTGCTGTTGCTGTTTCCATGAGATCAACATGCCTTAGAAGAAGATATGGCGCTGTTATCGTATCAAAGGACGGAAGAATCGTATCTACAGGTTACAACGGAGCCCCAAGAAACAGAGCTAACTGCGTAGACTTAAAAGAATGCCTTCGTGAAAAATGTAAAATTAAACCAGGTACTCACTATGAGCTTTGCAGAGCTGTTCATGCAGAGGCAAACGCTATTGTTAACGGCAATCCTTTAGATGTTGTTGGTGCAACCTTATATCTTGCTGGTACTGATGCGGCAAGTAACAGTGCCACAAAACAGATGAGACCTTGCTCAATGTGCCAGAGACTTATTTTAAATGCACAGATTGCAAGAGTTGTAATGAGAGATGTTGACGGAAATTTAGTTAGCGAAGATCCATTAACATGGGATGATGATCTTCCAGAAAAGATTGCAAGAGATATGAATCTTGCAACTGATTAGCATCTATATTTGAATGTATGCATCAACATTGATGCATACATAAACTTGCAAACTCCAATTTAAATTTCTTCTAGGAATTTTGGATAAAGATAATCTGCTCTTTCATCAATTCTTGAAGGGTCATAGTTTCTTCTGTCATTACAGTTCATATCAGATATTGTTTCCATATCAGATGTTGTAATATCAAAAAAATAAAGATCAGAGTTTTGAACAATCTTGTCTTCGCTGACAGCTTTTGGTATTGCAACAATTCCTCTTTGAATGCACCATCTTAAAAGGATCTGACTTGAGGTTGCCTTATAATAATCACGCATACCAATAATTCTTGGATCATCAAGAATAAGTCTTCCTTCTGCACCTAATGGAGAATATGCCTCCATAGTAATTTTATTTCTTCGACAGAAATTTATTAGATCTTTTTCTGTATTTAAAGGATGAATTTCAGTCTGATTAACCTGTGGTGGCAGTTCATAACCTAGATCTAAAATTTTCTGAACCTGCTCTATATTGAAGTTACAAACACCTATTGCTCTGCAAAGACCTTCTTGCTGCAGTTTTACAAGCTCTTCATATACCTTTTCAAAACCTTTTTTAGGCCAGTGAATAAGGTATAGATCAGCATATTCAAGTTTAAGTCGCTTTAAGGAATCTAAAAGCCCCTCTCTTGGATTATCAAAGTCTGTAACCCAAAGCTTTGTTGTTACAAAAAGATCTTCTCTTGTAATACCAGAATCTCTAAGTGCTCTGCCGATTGTTTTTTCGTTATTATAGATTTTGGCTGTATCAATAAGTCTATAGCCATTATCTAAGGCACAGCGAACAGCATTATAGGTTTCATCACCTGATTTCATTCTATAGGCACGAAGACCTAAAAGCGGCATTTTTACATCATTGTTTAAGGTAACAGTAGATTTGATACTAAGTTCCATCAGACCCTCTGCATTTTTTCATATGCATTTATAAGAACTGATTCATCAGCTCCTAGTTCATGCATATGTAAACTTAAATAGTTTCTAAAATGTCTTGCACCTTTACATCCGTTAAAAAGATTAATGGTATGAATACCAAGATGGTGAAGACGATTTCCATTCTTTACAAAATCATGAGCCATTTTTACAACGCTGTCAAATACCTGCTCACGAGAAAGCACAGCTGATCCATCATTGTAAATCATGGAATCTACAGATGCTAAAAGATATGGATTATCGATTATCGCTCTTCCTAGCATAACACCGTCAACGTAATTTAGATGCTCTTTGCAATCATCAATATTTAGTATTCCACCATTAATTGTAATGCTAAGATCAGAAAATTCCTGTTTTAAATCATAAACACGCTGATAATCTAAAGGAGGAACTGTTCTGTTCTCCTTTGGAGACAGGCCGTTAAGCCATGCCTTTCTTGCATGAAGAATAATATGACGTGAGCCGGTCTTATAAACAGATTCAACAATTTTTCTTGTATATTCAGTTGAATCAAGATCATCAACACCGATTCTTGTCTTGACTGTGACAGGTATGGATACAGCATCCTGCATTGCCTTTAAACAGTCAGTGATGACATCAGGAGTCTTCATTAAAATAGCGCCAAAAGAACCTTGCTGCACCTTATCTGATGGACATCCTGCATTTAGATTTATTGCACTGTAGCCAAACTTTTCACCGATTTTACAGGCTTTTGCAAGAGTTTTTGGATCAGAGCCTCCTAACTGAAGAGTGCATGGATTTTCACTCTCATCATGCTCTATTAAATATTCCTTATTGTGCACTAAAGCAACAGCTGCAATCATTTCTGTATACAGCATAGCCTTTTTACTCATAAGTCTTGCAAACTTTCTGAAAGTTCTGTTTGTAACATCAATCATTGGTGCTACAGAGAATCTGTCAGCATCTGTAAACTGGTATTTATTCATATTTATCCATATAAAAAAGCGGGCATATGCCCGCTTTGACTTTTAAAAATAACTAGTCTTCGAGCTCACCTGATATAAGTTTTGCTACGCTCTGATCAAAGTATTTCTTTTCAAGTGCAGGCAGTGTTGAGGTATAGCCTGATACCTTAGATAAAAGAGCCTTACCGTTCTCATCATCAGGTTTTGATAAAAACTGTCCAATCAGCATACCAAGCTTCTCCATCTGAGATGCCTTAATACCACGTGTGGTAGCAGGCAGTGAGGAGAATCTTACTGCATCATACTTAATATTAGGGTTATCAGTTAAAACCTGAGCAATTCTAA
>NZ_JBGVMC010000093.1:0-6454 GCF_045124615.1 Succinivibrio sp. | reverse complement strand
ATGGCCGTAAAATAACTCATCATCGCTAATTGTTTTTACATTTACTGCCATGGTTATTCTCCAAGTCCCACGAACTTAACAACACTTTGTTCGTTCTTTAAATCTTCAAAAATTTCATCAATCTGTTTTGGCTCTATGTTTCTTCCGCCAAGTCCTGCAATATAGTTTGATGAAGCAATATTCAATCTAGCTTTTTGTAATGCTGAGTTTACATTTGTATAAACAGTTCCCTCATTACCAAAAGAGATATCCTTTTCAAGAACGCCAATAGCCTTTACTGACTTTAAGATCTGAACAATCTGTTCATTTGGGAATGGTCTTACATATCTGATACGTAAAAGACCAACTTTCTGACCTTTTTCTCTTAGAGCATCTACTCTATCTTTTACAAGACCGGCAATAGTGCCTAAGGTTACAATTACGTAGTCAGCATCGTCACATAAATATGACTCAACAAGACCTGAATAACGGCGATTGAAGAGCTTTGCAAATTTATCTTCACACTCGTCAATTACTCTTTTTGCATTGAGCATTCCGATATGCTCTTTGAACTTGAATTCAGTATTGGTATCAGGACCTGCTGAAAATCCCATATTTACAGGATTATCAAGATCCATCTTGTTTTCTGTCTGATAAGCTGGAAGGAAGCTGTCAACTGTTGACTGCTCTGGAATATCAACTACCTCATATGTATGAGTAAGTGTAAAACCATCTAGGTTTGCCATAAATGGGGTTGATACATCCTTGTGCTCAGCTATATAAAAACTCATTAGTGCAAGATCTAAAGCTTCCTGAGCGCTTGTTGCATATGCCTGAATCCAGCCTGTATCAAGTAAAGATAAAGAATCTCTCTGATCACCGTAGATATTCCAAGGCAGCGCGGTTGAACGGTTTGCGTTCATCATAACGATTGGGAATCTTCCGCCTGCAGCATATGTTAAGCACTCGGCCATATATAAAAGGCCCTGTGATGATGTTGCAGTAAAGGTTCTTGCACCAACAGATGAAGCTCCCATTGCAGCAGAAAGAGCTGAATGTTCAGATTCAACATGAATGAATTCAGAATTTAATTTACCTGATGCCACAAACTCAGATAACTTTTCTACAACAGTAGTCTGAGGAGTAATAGGATAAGCTGAAATCACATGAGGTCTTGCAAGAGCAACACCACGAGCGAAAGCATCGTTACCTGATAAGAACTCTCTTGTCATTATTTTTCGCTCTCCATTGTTATTGCACCTTGTTTACATATCTTTTTACAGATTCCGCATCCTTTGCAAAAATCATAGTCAATTCCAACTGACTTACCCTTCTTGAAAATTGTTCCGTCAGGACAGTACAGATAACATAAATTGCAGCCGTTGCACTTTGCCTCATCAACAACAGGCTTTTCATTTCTCCATCCTGAATTAACTGCTACAAGACCTGGTTTATAGCAAGGAGCAAAAGGAATTTCATCAAGAGTGAATGTTTTTTTATCTCTCAACAAAACTTTCATACACGCTCCTTAATTGTGTCATAAGCCTTCTGTATTACCTTGCAGTTAACTTCACGAAGTTTTGCACTCATACTCTGATTTACAGCATTGAATAAGTCTTCAAGTTCTACGCTGTCGCAAACTGCTGCAATTGCACCCAGGATAACTGTATTTGTAATTGGAAGTTTTAGTATTTCAAGGGCGATTGAAACACCATCAATACAGATAACTCTTTCATCTTCGATTTTGTTTTTGGTGCATACAATAATCTTTCCACCTTCTTTTAATTCATTGAAGGCTGACTGTGAAAATAAGGTATCATCAAGAAAAACAACATAATCAGCTTTACTGATTTCAGAACGATCACCAATAAATCTATCTGACAGTTTTGTAAAAGAGCGTATTGGTGCGCCTCTTCTCTCTGGACCAAATGATGGAAATGCCAGAGCATAGCTGTTGCTGTTCTTTAGTGAATAGGCAGCACCTAAAAGTCTTGCTGCTGTAAAGGCACCCTGTCCACCTCTACCGTGCCATAAAAATTCAAGCATTTTGATACCCTAAAAAAAAATCTAGGCATAGTATGCCTAAATTTTGTATATAACACTAATACTTAATTTTGATAATGAAATATAGTTATTTGTTATAACTTAAGCTGATCTTCAAGACCAAGTTCCTTAAAATAGTTTCTAATTTGTTCAATGTACATCTTAGCCATTGAGCTTAATACCTGGTTCTTTTTGCATATATAGCAAATCTCCATGTTGTCGTCCTCATCATCGTCACCTGGCTTAAATGGCACAGCAACTGAATCTGAGCCGTTTAACTCATCACAGATGATTCCTGAGCACAAAGTAAATCCGTTAAGACCTTTCATAAGATTTAACATGGTAGCTCTGTCATTAACCTTTACAGCTCTTGTATATTCCTTGGTTGAATAGATTTCTTCTGCAAAGTAGAAAGATGAATTATCACCCTGCTCAAATGACAGTGATGGATAGTTCTCAAGATCGGAAAATGTAATAAGTTCTTTGTTTGCTAAAGGATGATCCTTGTAAAGATATACATATACCTGGCAGTTGATGATAGGATGGAACTCAAGATCAGATGCATTAAGAAGCTTCATGATCATGTTTCTATTGAAATTAGACAGATACAGAATACCGATTTCACTCTTTAGAGTGCTAACATCGGTAATTACCTCTCTTGTTTTAGTCTCTCTTATGGCAAAGTCGTACTCAGATGTATCAAACTTCTTGACCATTTCTACAAAAGACTTAATTGCAAAGGAATAATGCTGTGTAGAAACACCGAATTTTTTCTTTAAAGAGCTGTTTTTACCGAATTTATCAAGTAATGATTCATACTGGTGATAAACCTGTCTTGCATAGGTAATAAAATCAACACCTTCATTTGTCAGGGAAACACCTCTACCCGATCTGTAAAAGATCTTTATTGAAAATTCATCTTCAAGATCATGAATTGCGTTTGAAAGACTTGGTTGAGATACATATAGGATCTGAGCAGCCTTATTAAATGAGCCTGTTTCTGATATTGCTATTGCATAGCGCAATTGAGTTAAAGTCATAAGCTATCCTGACAATTATTTGTATATTCTATTGAAATTATACACTAATCCTATTAAAATAGTAAGTATTAAAATAGTTAAATATTAAAGGCGTGTCAATGAAAATTTCAACTAAAGGGCGTTACGCTTTAAGACTGATGCTTGATCTTGCCGAGCATCAAAACGGTTCGTACATAACTTTAAAGGATATTGCTGCAAGACAGGATATTTCTAAAAAATACCTAGAACAAATTATTCCTGTATTAAACAAATCAGGCTTTTTAAAAACATCAAGAGGCTTTCAGGGCGGTTATCAGCTAAACAAAGAGCCAAAAGAATACACTATTGGTGATATTTTAAGAGTTACAGAGGGAAATTTAGCTCCTGTATCATGTCTTGAGTGTTCACCTAACACTTGTCCAAGAGCTGCATCATGTATCACTCTTCCTGTATGGGAAGGTTTACACAAGGTTGTAAATGAGTATCTTGATTCTGTAACACTTGCAGATCTTCTTGAAAGAAAACAGTCTTTCTATGCAAATGATTATGTGATCTGATTCAAGCCAGCTTTGCTGGCTTATTAGATATTAATCAGAACTGAATTGAAATCAACAGATTTGAATGAACCAAATCCATAGCCAATAACACTTTTTTTCTGCTTTAAAGTAAGTGTGCAGATAAAGTTTCTGTCAATTCTAAAGAGATCTTCTCTGTCAAAGGTTAACAAAAGATCACCTACCTTAACGTTATCGCCTTCTTTAACTTTAAGATTGAATGCTGATAATGGGTACTTATCTCTTAAAAGACCAAAGTTTAAAATCAGTGAAAAGGTTTCATTAGAAATTGTAAGACCATTGTGATAACGTGAAATCTTTTTGATCTGTCCGTTTATAGGAGCTCGAACCTCATTTGAACTTGGAATAACACCTATAGAAATTCCTATTACATTATGAGCTATATTCACATTATTTATCAGTTTTGATGGAATGAGAGTTCCTGCAAAAGGAGATAGAACTCTGCTTTGCTCATTGAATGTCAGATAATCAATAAATGCTATGAGTTTTTTGAACATACAAACCTTTATTTATACTTTTTTATGGATAATAAAGTATTCTGTAAATTTTGCATTAACTTTTGACTAGTATTATGCTCTATTTCACATACATACTTATTTACAGACGATGCTTTTGTTGAACATTAGTATATCTATCTTTATAATTATGCCGTTGTTCATTCCTTTTTTTGGAGTTTCTCATGTTAAGTTATAAGCATGGATTTCATAGCGGAAATCACGCTGACATTATCAAACATATAACCTTATGTCTTTTACTAAGATCTCTTAATAAAAAGGATAAACCATATACTCTTATTGATACACACTCAGGCTCTGGTATATACAGTCTTGATGGTTTTATGGCATCAAAGAATCAGGAATTTAAAACTGGTATAAGTAAGATTGAAAACAATAAGATTTTAAAAAATCTTGTTCCTGAGTTTTATGAAGTTTTAGATAAGTGCCGTGAAGGTCTTTCAAATTCATATCCAGGATCTCCATTTTTTGAACAGCATCTTACAAGACAGGATGACAGACTTGTATTTATCGATCTGCATCCTAATGAATTTGAAAATTTAAAAAACAATTTTAGAAAAGATAAAAGGATCACTATTCAGAACACTGACGGTCTTAAGGCAACAAATGCACTTTTACCACCTAATCCAAGAAGAGGTCTTGTTCTAATCGATCCTGCCTATGAAGAAAAGAATGAATACATTGAGCTTGTAAAGACCATTAAGAATGCACTTCATAAATGGCCTCAGGGTATTTTTGCCATCTGGTATCCTGTGCTTGGAAAAATGCGTGACCATTCTAAGAATCTAACTAATGATTTAAGACGCCTTAATGCTCCGCTCATGCAGGTTGAACTGTGTATTGAAGAGCAAGAAGAGGTATTTGGAATGTGTGGCTCTGGAATGCTTATTCTAAATTATCCTTATATGCTTGATACTGAACTTGAACCTGTTTTAGATGAGCTTTATAAGGCTTTAGGCAAAAAAGGTGCAAGTGCAAGACTTAAAGTTATAAATCCACAGCCTTAATCAGAAAATCAGGAGCTTGTGCTCCTGTTTTTCTTTTTGCAAATTGCAATTTGCATTATATTTTCTATCATTAGAAAAAAAGAACAAAGGATTTATTATGAAATATCTAATGATGCTTGTATTAGCTGTCTGTGTTCAGGCTCAAAGCTTTGAGCTTGATGAGTGTGCTGTAAATGATGATGGAAAGTCACTGTCTACTCAAAAGGATATATCTTCCATTTCCTTATCAAATGAAAAAGGATCTGTAGTTATTGAGCATGACAGAAAAAAAGGCAAAATCGAAAATGAAAGTGATGGATTGAAGCTTGAAGGTGTAAGTAGAAAAGATATCGAAACTATTGAACAGGCAACAAATATCCTAAAACCTTAAAAATTACTTTAGCATCAGCTGATATTTCTTCTGATTGAAGAAACTTTCAAGAGATGCAAGCCACATAAGTGCATTCTCATATGCAAACAAGATTTCATGGCGTGTTAAAAATTCTGATGCCATAATGCCATCAACATATTCAAGATCTAAACATTCCATGGATGCTGCAACATTCATGATCATTGAAAAATCAGGCTGTTCTGCATATATTGCACCAAGTCTTGCATCCATATTTTCAATATATGAATTGATGTTATTTGTTGTATATGAATATAAAAGCTCAATATTTGAACAAAGACCGATAGTAAAGGCATATGTCACATCTAAAGTCTGTAGCTTTGATGTTACAAGTTCATCTACAAATTTTGCTCTAAGAAGAACCTGACGGATTGGCTCGAATTTAATGTACTTATCCTTGTCAAAAGGCTTTTTAAAGAAGAATTCAAATTTTACCATCAGAATGATACAGATAAGTCTGTGCAGGATCTCAGGATCAAGATCATACAAAGATGTTTCCATATCAATAAAATAGCTGTCGTCCTCATTACCAACGTGCAGAAAATCAAGAAGCATTAATGCTAAGGCATTGTACTCCTTGTTTCTTTTTAGGAAATCTAAAAACAGCTGGTAGTTTGGTCTTGGCTGTAAAAGCTCTGAGAGTATTGCACTAATCTGTTCGTAATCTTTTCTGTTATTCTTAAAATAAAGAGAATTGAAATTCTGTTTTAAAACATCTTTTGGGAATGTTGGACAGCAGACATAGTCAGCACCAGCCTCAAATGCAATCTGAGCTTTATTAACGTTGTCACAGCGATCACAGATTATTTTGATATTTGGATATTTCTTAACAATATTCTTTGCAAGGAAGAACTGCTCTTCAATATCCTTTGACATATCAATAACAGCGTAGGAGATGCTATAAAGCTCCTTATACCAGTTTGTATAG
>NZ_JBGVMC010000092.1:0-6296 GCF_045124615.1 Succinivibrio sp. | reverse complement strand
CGAGGGTGAAGCTTTCTATATTCCTATCAATCACTGCTACATAAATGTGGGAGCTCAGCTTGATCCTGAAATCATAAAAGAGCTTCTTATTCCTGCATTAAACAGAAAAGATCTTAAGATCATAGGCCATAACATTAAATTTGATCTTGAAGTAATGCATTATCAGGGCATGGAATTAAATCTTGGCAATATATATGCTGATACCATGATCCTAGCTCATTTGCTTGATAGCAGTGCAGCTGTAAATATGGATGATTTAGCAAAAACAGTTCTGTCATACAAAACAATATCTTATGAAGAAGTTGTAGGTGACAAGAAGAAGGTTCTAATCAGCCAGTGTCCTATTGAAAAAGTCCTTGATTATGCAGCAGAAGATGCAATTGTCACATTCCGTTTATACAAGGAATTAAGCCAGAAACTTTTCTTATCCCAAAAGGATACAGAGTTATTCTTTGATATGGAAATGCCTCTTTTGAAGGTTCTTTATAAAATGGAACTCAATGGTGTTTATGTAGATAAGAATGAATTAGAAAAACAGAATGTTGTACTAAAAGAAGAGCTTGTAAAAATACAGTCTCAGATTTATGCAAGCTGTGATTGCGAATTCAATATCTCATCTCCAAAACAGCTCTCTGAGGTTCTGTTTACAAAAATGCAGATCCCATATCCAAAGAAAGTAAAGGCAGGAGCAAAACTGTCAACTTCAGAGGAAATACTTGAGGCAATAGCTCCTAATTATGATGTTGCAAATCTGATTTTAAGATACAGAGAGCTTAGCAAGCTTATTTCAACATATACTGAAAAGCTGCAGACTATCATTGATGGGACAACAAATCGCATCTATTCTTCATTCAATCAGGCAGGAACTGTAACAGGCAGATTATCAAGCTCTGATCCTAATTTACAGAATATTCCTGCAAGAACTCCTGAAGGAAAGAGCATTAGAAAAGCTTTCGTCGCACCTTCTGGATATACACTTGTCGCAGCTGATTATTCTCAGATAGAACTTAGAATAATTGCTCATATGAGTGAAGATCCAACCTTAATAAAGGCTTTTAACGAAGGATATGACATTCATAAAGCAACAGCTGCAGAGGTTTTACAGATCCCACTTGATAGCGTAACTTCAGAGCAGCGTTCACATGCTAAGGCTACTAATTTTGGTTTGATGTATGGAATGAGTTCTTTTGGCCTGGCAAAGCAGACTCATATGAGCCAGAGCGAAGCTAAGGTATATATGGAGCGTTACTTTGCAAGATATCCAAAGCTGAATTCTTTCATGGAAGAGATTAAACAGTTTGCAAAGACAAATGAATTTGTAAAAGCTGTAGATGGAAGAAAGATAGGTACTCCAAACGTAAATTCTTCAAATGCACTTATGTCAAAAGCAGCTTTAAGAGCAGCAATTAATGCTCCTATGCAGGGATCTGCTGCAGACATAATCAAGATTGCAATGATAAGAGTGAATGAATGGATAGATTCATTACCTGAAAATACTGTAAGAATGACTGTTCAGGTACATGACGAACTGTTGTTTGAAGTGAAAAATGAATTTTTAGATACAGCTATATCACAGATAGAAAAAATCATGTCAGAGGCATATAAACTCAAAGTTCCTCTGATTGTTGGAGTAGGAGCAAGCTCAAATTGGGCAGATGCTCACTAGAAATTCTTCTCCATTTTTCGCTGAACTAGCTTTAGTTCATTTCTATCTATTTTTATGTAGCTGAAATTTGAATCCCACATACCGAGACCTAATCGGTATGTGCCCTCTCCAAATGCATTATCTTCTCCACCGTATACATGGAAGTGACCATGGATGAGAAGTTTGCATTTTGCTTTCTCCAAAAACATCCTGCCAAGTTTTTTCACATTTGGATTATTAAGGTGTCTTTCAAGATCGTTTCTAGATTCTCTGTTTTCTGATTTATTGCGGATTTTATTGCCGATGTTTTCTCTTGTTGATAGAGGAAGACACATAAAGACCGCTTTAACTAGTGGATTATTAGAGAAACGTTTAAAATTCTGATAGGACCTGTCCTGAGCACAAAGCTGATCTCCGTGCATCAGTAGAGCATTACCATTGACTGTTGGAATTGCATAGAAATCTGAAATCAGAGTCATACAAAAGTAGTCAGCGGCTTTACTATCCACCAGAAAATCACGATTTCCTCTTTGGAAAAGAGTTGTTACTCCTCTTGCATGTGCCTTAGAAATAATAGCTCTGATTTTCTGATGGAAAGCTGATTTAGGATCAAGACCAACAAATACATCAAACATATCTCCAAGAATGATCAATCGATCATTGAGAATAAGTGTTTTATCATAGAAATTAGCCAATGCGTTTAGTAACAGAGGTTTATTCTCTGATAAATGAAGATCTGCAATGATGTATGTAGCCATTTTATTTCCTAAAATTAAGCATCAAAAGTTGCATCTAAGATTTCAACTGTCTCTACAGGTACGTCCCGATAGTAAGAAACAGTTGTAGTCTTTGATTTTTCAATCTTATCAACTACATCCATACCCTGAACAACTTTTCCGAATACGCAGTAGCCCCAGCCATTTAAATCTTTTGATCTGAAGTTTAAGAATGAGTTATCAACTGTATTGATAAAGAACTGAGCTGTAGCAGAGTGTGGATCCTGTGTTCTTGCCATAGCAATTGTTCCACGATCATTCTTTAAACCGTTATCTGCTTCGTTCTTGATAGGAGCATTAGTTGGCTTGTTGTCCATATCAGCAGTAAGACCGCCACCCTGAATCATGAAGCCTTTGATAACGCGATGGAAAATTGTACCCTTATAGAAACCTGACTTTACATACTCTTCAAAGTTCTTTGCAGTAACAGGAGCCTTGTCGTAATCAAGCTCAATAACGATATCACCTAAATTTGTTTTTAAAGTAATCATAATATTTTTCCATTGATTAAAGATTAGATAGAAAAATTTTACAGTGAATAAACAAAAACTGCTAGTAAAAGAAGAAACGATATCATTAAAAACTGTCATTTTTTTCTAATTGTCATTATCGGTCTCAAATTTTTGCTAAAATACTCACATTAATTTTGTGGAATAAAAATTTCAAGAGAATAAATATGCTTAAGATTTATAACACCTTGACTAGAAGCAAACAGGAATTCAAGCCAATTGAAGAGAATAAGATTGGCATGTATGTCTGTGGTGTTACAACCTATGATTTATGTCATATCGGTCATGCTCGCACCTTTGTAAACTTTGACGTGATTGTACGTTATTTAAGATTTTCAGGTTACGATGTAACTTATGTAAGAAACATCACCGATATTGATGACAAGATTATCAAGCGTGCTAATGAGCGCGGTATAAGTGCAAAAGATCTTGCAAATCAGTTTATCGATGAAATGCATAAGGATTTTGATTCTCTGAATATCAAACGTCCTGACATTGAACCAAAGGCAACAGAAACAATTGAAGATATCATTGCTTTTGTTCAGAAACTTATCGACAACAAGAATGCATATGTATCAGAAAATGGTGACGTTGTATTCGATATCAACTCATTTAAGGATTATGGCAAACTTTCAGGTCAGATCCTTGATGAACTGCAGGCTGGTGCAAGAATTGAAGTTGCAAAGAGCAAGCACAATCCATTAGATTTCGTCTTATGGAAAATGTCAAAAGAAGGTGAACCATACTGGGATTCACCATGGGGTAAGGGAAGACCTGGCTGGCATATTGAATGCTCTGCAATGAACAACAAGTATTTAGGTTCAGAGTTTGATATTCACGGTGGTGGTTCAGATCTGATTTTCCCTCACCATGAGAATGAAATTGCTCAGAGCTGCTGTGCAAATCATACCTCATATGTACATTACTGGATGCACTCTGGCATGGTAATGATCAATGAAGAGAAGATGTCTAAGTCTTTAAACAATTTCTTTACAATTAGAGATGTTCTCAAGACTTATGATGCAGAAACTGTAAGATTCTTCCTTTTATCAGGTCAGTACAGAAGCCCTCTTAACTATTCTCAGGAAAATCTTGATAAGGCAAGAGCAGCATTAAACAGATTCTATACAACCTTGCGTGATGTTAAATCAATCAAGGAAGTATCAGGTGATGATGAGTATGTTGCAAAATTCAAGGAGTACATGGATGATGATTTCAATACTCCTGGTGCAATATCTGTACTGTTTGATCTTGTAAAGCAGATTAACAAGGCTGATGATGAAACTGCAGCTGTTTTAGCTGGCAGATTAAAGCAGCTATCTTCAGTATTAGGTATTCTTGAACAGGATCCTGCAACATTCTTAATGTCTGGTGCTAATAATGATGATGCTCAAGAAATTGAGGCTTTAATCAAAGAGCGAAATGATGCAAGATTAGCAAAAGACTGGGCAAGAGCAGATGCTGCAAGAGACAAGCTCAAGGCTATGAATATTGAGCTTGAGGATGGGCCAAACGGTACAACATGGCATCGTAAATAATATATTGCCCTTAATTAAAATATATTTGAAAAGTGTTGATAGCTTCATATATCAACACTTTTTTTATATTTTCTTTTAAGGATTTTTACATATTTGTCCTACTCTTAACATATAAGCAAAAGGATAATTATGTATTTAGAAAAAGCAGTTATTGTTAATTTCAGAGGTATAAGAAAGCTCTGCGTTGATTTTCAAGAAGACAGTACAGTTCTTATTGGTGAGAATCACTGGGGTAAAACATCATTACTACGTGCTTTGTGGATGGTGTTAGGTCAGGGGGAACAGCTGTGTAAATTTACAAAAGATGATTTATACGTTCCTATAGAAGTCTCTAACGAAAGTCAGATCTTTGATTTTAATGAAAATGATACACAAAGACCACCTATAGACTTTACAGATAAATCATATTCTGTAAATTCAGATAACCTGTCTACAGAAAAAAAGCATCCTTTTGCAAGATTTTTCAATCCTATTCTGCAAAGAAGGCGTTTAAAGAAGCTAAATTTTAATGGTGTCAGAAAAAATGATAAATCATTCTTTGACGATCTAAATAAGTATATAGATAAACATTTACCTGAAATAGAAAAGGCAGATCAGTATGATTCTACAGATAGGCATATAAGAATAGATCTGTACTTTAAAGAATCCTTAGTTGGCGATAAATCAATATATGATGAGTCTTTAAAACCTTACTGGTATTTTGATAAGGATGGGCAGTATTCACTTCATTATCAGATTGTTGCCTTTCATGATGAAAATCTAAACAAGTTTGTAACAAGACATTCTTTATTGAATCAGAACAATCAGACTCATAAATTTGATGAATGTTTAAAGAAAGCTATTCTATCAATCATAAAGCTAAATCCTGTGTTCAGACTTCGAGACAGCCGTATGGAAGCTGCTAATACAACAGGAGCTTTTTACAGTAAACAGCCAAAACTAAAAGAGCTTTTAGACAAGCTATCAGAAGATAATGAATTATCCGCAGAATATGTAAATTCAGTGGTGAACGGTTTAGTTTCTAATTTTGGATCTTTTGTTGAAAAATATTTAACCTGTTATACAAGTTTAGATGACAAAAAGGATGAGAAAACTCAAAAGCGTAATCTTGATGACATTGTAAGAAGACCTGTATCACTTGAGTCTCTTGCAAATATCAAAAGAATGTTAAAAGCTCCTGGTGTAAATAAATCAAAAGCTTTAGCCTCCTACATTTCAATCAATATGCTCATATCAAACAAGGATAGAGAAATTGATCCTAACAGTCAGCCAATAATTATTCTTGAGGATATTGAATCTCGTTTTCATCCATCTTTACTTTTGTCTTTGTGGTCGATTCTTGAACAGACTCAGTCTCAAAAAATTGTTACCACAAACAGTGGAGATCTGCTATCTTCCATTCCTCTTGACAGTCTACGCAGATTAGACAGAAGAGTTTACGACACAATCTGTTATAAGATTGAGAAGCATTCTTTAAGTTATGAAGATTTAAGAAGAATAGCTTTTCATATCAGACTTAATAGACCAATGGCTCTTTTTGCAAGAACATGGCTACTTGTTGAGGGAGAAACTGAAGTCTGGTTACTGACACAGATTGCAAATATTCTTGGTGTATCTTTGCCATGTGAAGGTATCAGAATCATTGAATTTGCACAGTGCGGCTTAAAACCACTGATAAAACTAGCATTAGAGCTTGGAATTAATTTCCATGTTTTAGCAGATGGTGATGAAGCTGGAAACAAGTATGCTGATACGACAAGAGCTTTTATCGGTAAAAAGAAACCTGAAAAATATCTGACTGTATTGCCTCATAAGGACATAGAGCATT
>NZ_JBGVMC010000091.1:0-6555 GCF_045124615.1 Succinivibrio sp. | reverse complement strand
CGTACTTTTATGACTGGCATGTGGAAAACCACCTCACTTTTAAATTTCCAATGTCAAAGACGGAAAGTCTCTGACGGTAAAAAAAACATGCAGAATTTTACAGTAAATATGACGTTTTGTAAATGTTTTGATGTCTATTTTTTTATTCTGGTGCATAAAAAAGATAATTTATCTTTTCTGAAACTTCATTATTTTCTATGTAGTAGGAAATTAAAAAAAAATTTTTAATATGTAAAAATAACTATCTGAAATAAATAAAAATTCTTAAAAATACGAATATTGATTATTATTATAAATGTATTACTATATACATATAAAAAGTATTTTTAACAAATCATGAGGTGAATGTTATGAGTGCAGAAAAAACAGTTTTTATAAAAAGAGATGGCAGTTACTATGCCGTTGCATTTGATAGCTTTAAGTATGATGAAAAAACTGATTCATACGAGTTTTTTATTCCTCTTGATAAAGACAATAGCATCAGTGATTCAATAGATGCACAGGATCTTAAATATCTTACCGAATTCTCAAAATCTGATCTTGAAAGTCTGATTACATTCTCAAATCAGGATATGTTAGCTGAGATTTGTTGCTCAGGCTTTACAGGATCATTCATTGTTCAAAATGAAGGTTTGACTGTTGATAAAATGATGTTGAAGAAAACAGCTCTAAATCTTAAACAAGCTGAATTTAACTCAGATCTTTATCTTTTCTTTAGCTATGTTTTAAATGTTCTTATTGAAAATGACATTGTTAAATACAAGAAAGTCAATCTTCCAAGATTTGTTATTCCTATAAATTCAGTTCTTTCATCACTTACATATCTTGTAAGATCTTATGCACTCACTGAGGATTCAAGACGATTGGAGCTTTTTGTTGAAACTGTTGATTCTCTTCCTGACGAGCAAAATCCAAGTCTTGAAAGTCTTTTAACTAATGATACTGAAAAAATGAATTATGCAGTCGAGCTTATCAAGTCAAAAGTTAAGGCTGATTCTTTATCAGATCTTGAAAAAGATTCTTTTTTTAAGTGTGTGAATGTATCGCTGATGTATTACTGCCAGCCTGTTCTTGAATACTGTGCATATGCAAGAGCAAAAGGAAATGATCTGTTTGAAAAGGATATTGACCTTGCAATTGGATATTTTAACAGACTATTAAAGGAGGATAACAATTTAAATGAGTCAGAGCTTTACAGTGAATACTGCTACGAATATGCATCATTACTTTTAGAAAAGAGTGATGATGATAAAACACTATTAAATGCAGCTGTTGAGTACTTCAAGATAAGTGCACTTCTTAATAACAGCAAGGCTAAAATTGCTCTTTATGATATTTTCTTAAAAAAGAAGACTAACAGTCATGTTCATAGTTTTCTTGCAAATCGTATGCTTATAGATCTTGAAATAGAAGGTATAAGGAGCTTGTCGTTATCAGGTGATGTAAAACAGTTGCCTGAAGCTATGATAAGAAAAGGCATAAGCTATTTTTATTATGCCTGCGATGCGGATACAGAAGATGAAGAAGCTAAAAGACTGAACAGTGCAGTTAAAAATTATCTAATAGGTTATAGAGCTTTGATTGAAAAAGAAAAACAATATCCTGACAGACAAGAGAATGCTGAAGATAAAATCTATATGCTAAAGTGCCTTGATGATGCCTATGGTGATTCTGAATATGATTTGAGAGCATCAGATATTTTCTTTAGTTTGTATGAACTTAACGAAATTCTCTCAATCAACAAAAAAGGAAATGACGTTTATTTTCGTTTGAGTATTGATGATGACGGTAAAGGTCCAGTTAAATGCTCAATAAGAATGTTCTCTAAGAGTGATAACAAGCCACTTAAAATGTGTATTTGCATTCCTCAATGCTGGTACTGTGATTTTGTAACTTCATTTGAATTTGTAGATGATTACATTGATTCTCTTATCATAAATGAAGGTGGTATCTGCGATTTTGACAGCATTAGAGAAAGTGATATGTATTTGGATGGAGAATTTCAAGGTTCATTTGATGGAATATTCAAATTCATCGCTGATGATTATATAGATTTTGAAAAAGAAGTGGAGCAATTAAGAAAAGATCCTTATGTAAATGATATTTTTGATGAGTCTGAACCTTTACCTTCTTATTTAAGAATATCGATTTGTTAGTGTTTGAAATCGTTGTGCTGGTATATCTTGCCTTTTGGATATACCAGCTTTTTTGTATGCACTAAATTCATATCAAATGTTTTGCAAGAAGATAGCCTGCAAAACATGCTATAAGTGACAGTATAACGTTCAGCATTATATTTGCAAAAGCCTGCACAATCATTCTGTGTTCTAGCATAGATAGAGTGTCAAAACTGAATGTAGAGAATGTAGTAAGACCACCTAGCAGACCTGCTGTTAAAAATCCTTTTAGATTTGGATTTTCTGTTACAAAAGGTATTGATAAAAGAAAACCAATCATAAATGAGCCTGTTATATTCACAAGCAATGTTGCCAGTGGAAATGATGCAAGAATACCTGCCTTTGCAATCATAATACCTGTCATTGCTCTAAGACATGCTCCAGTAAAGCCACCTAGTCCTATACATAGAAAATTTAAAAACATAATAATCTCTTCTTATAAAACAACTGCATCGATTATATCTTAGATATGAAAAACTACTTTCTTGAAATAAAAAATAAACCGTTTAAAATCTGAATTCAAATTTTTCTTAATGGAAATAATATGCTTGCACTTATTCAGAGAGTAAATTTTGCAAAGGTTGTTGTAGAAGGTACTGTTACCGGTGAGATACAAAAAGGTATCCTTGCCTTTATAGGTTTTGAAAAAGGCGATGATGAGGCAAAAGCTAAAAAGATGTTTGATAAGCTTTTAAAGTATCGCATCTTTTATGATGAGAATGAAAAGATGAATCTTAATCTTGTACAGGTGGATGGTTCGATTCTTTTAGTCTCTCAGTTTACGCTTGCAGCAAATACTGCACAAGGAAACCGCCCAAGCTTTGATCCTGCTATGCCTCCAACACAGGCAAAAGATCTGTACGATAAATTTATCAAATATGCGCATAATACATATCAGAAAGTTCAGGAAGGTCAGTTCGGAGCTGATATGAAAGTGTCATTAGAAAATGACGGTCCTGTAACATTCATGCTGAAAATGTAACGTAAAATCTGATAAAATCAACTGCTAGAAAAGAAGGATTTTATATGCGCATTTTAGGAATCGAAAGCTCCTGTGACGAAACAGGTGTAGCTATTTATGATGATGAAAAAGGCCTTATTGCTCATGCCTTGCATACTCAGATCCCAATGCATGCTCAATACGGTGGTGTAGTCCCTGAGCTTGCATCAAGAGATCATATTAAAAGAATAGTTCCACTAGTAAGACTAGTATTAGAAAAAGCTGACATGAAGTTAAGCGATTTAAGTGCTGTCGCTTATACTGCAGGTCCAGGTCTTATCGGTGCACTTTTAGCAGGAGCCATGGAAGCTGGTGCTTTAGCTTATGGTCTTGGAATACCTAGTGTTCCTGTTCATCATATGGAAGGACATCTGCTAGCTCCAATGCTTGAAGATGAAAAAATTCAATTCCCATTTGTGGCACTTCTCATTTCAGGTGGACATACAATGCTCATAAAGGTTGAAAAGCCAGGTCAGTATGAGTTATTAGGTCAGTCAGTTGATGATGCTGCAGGTGAGGCTTTTGATAAGACTGCAAAATTACTAGGAATTCCATATCCTGGCGGTCCTGGTCTTGAAAAGCTTGCTGCAAAAGGAAAAAGCGGCATATTTAATTTCCCAAGACCAATGATTAAAAATCCTAATTGTGATTTTAGCTTTGCCGGTCTTAAAACAGCTGTTCTTAATGCAACTTTAGAGCACAAGGATGATCTTGAGAATGTAAAGGCTGATATTGCAAGAGGCTTTACAGAGGCTATTGCAAGTACTCTTGAGATAAAGTGCAAAAGAGCATTAAAGCAGACAGGTATTAAAACTTTAGTTGTCGCAGGTGGTGTATCTGCAAATACAGATATCAGAAATGCCTTAAAAGCTCTTATGGATTCAATTCATGGAAAGATTTATTTTGCCAGAAAGGAATTCTGTACCGATAATGGTGCGATGATTGCACAAGTAGGTATGTTACGTTTCAAAGCAGGGCAGATTGGTGATAACAGCATTAAAGTTTTCCCAAGAACACCGCTTTCTAATCTTAAACCACTGTAAATGAACGATTATATCTTTATTAATAATTTAAAAGTGAATTGTATAATTGGTATACTTCCTCATGAAAGGGAGAATACACAGCCACTTATGATTTCAATCGAGCTTGAATGCGATTTAAAAAAAGCAGGCTATTCAGGTAACCTTGATGAGAGTATAAATTACGCAGAGCTTGCAAACACAGTAAAAGAATATACTGTACAAAGAAAGGCAAGACTAGTCGAAGAATTAGGTGTAGAGCTGTGTGATCTCATCTTAAAGGAATTTAAACCAAAGAAGGTAACTATTACATTAAATAAACCTCTTGCAGTGGAGAACTGCGATGGGGTAGGAATAAAAATAACAAAAGTGTTGGAGTAAAAAATGGCGACAAAAGTTTTCCTCGGGGTAGGATCAAATTTAAACAGAGAGAATTCATTAAGATTTGCCGTTGCTAAAATCGGTCCTCTGTTACAGAATTTCAAAAAATCATCAGTATGGATTAGCCACCCTGTAAGAGTAGGCGAGCCAGATTACTACAACATGGTGTTAGCAGGTGAGACTCAGGCTTCTATAACCGATCTTTATGCATGTCTTCAGAAGGTAGAGCAGCTTGCTGGTACCGAGCTTATGTTCAACAATGGTACTAATTTTGGATTAAAGCGCAGACTGGATATTGATATTCTGACTTTTGGTGACGAAGTATTAACAGAGCCTTGCAAGGTTCCTCGTCATGACATTCAGGACTATCCTTTTGTACTAGCTCCATTATGTGAATTGGATCCAGAGCTAGTTCATCCTTTATTAAAGATTAAGGTTAAGGATATCTGGGAGGAAATGGAGCCTAGAATTCCTGAAGGTCATGAGGTTAAAAAAATCGATTTTGACTGGTCTGTTGAGGCTCCTACCTGGAATAATGTAAAGGATTAATGATGGCTTTACTTCATGTTCTTGTTTTAGCAATGATTCAGGGGTTAACAGAGTTTCTTCCTGTTTCATCATCAGCTCATCTTATTTTTCCATCTCATCTTCTAGGCTGGCCTGATCAGGGGCTTGCCTTTGATGTTGCAGTGCACTTTGGAACTTTACTTGCTGTTATTCTTTATTATATGGCTGATCTTGTAAAAATTGGCTCATATACCATAGAAGCAGCAATTAAATTCAAGGTAACTCCTATTGCAAGAATCGGTCTGTGTATCATTATTGCAACCATTCCTGTATGTATTGGTGGTTTTTTCCTTGAGTCTGTAGTTGAGTCTATAAGAGAGAATATTCATGTTATTGCATGGACTACTATTGGCTTTGGTCTGCTTTTAGGTCTTGCATCATATGCTAACAGAAAGATGATCTGGAGAAACATCTCTCCAAATCAGGGTGCTAGAGCTGATTCATTACGACAGCTTACCTATGTTCAGGCATTGTTTATCGGTATGGCTCAGGTTATTGCTGTAATACCAGGTACATCAAGATCAGGTATTACACTTACTGCAGGTCTTTTCCTTGGAATGAAGCCTGAGGCTGCTGCTAGATTCAGTTTCCTTCTGTCAATTCCTGTGATCCTTGCTTCAGCATTTTTTGAACTTTTAAAGATATATAAAACCCCTGATCTGAGCGTTGACTGGATGTCAATTATTCTTGGCAGTTTCCTTTCCTTCATTGTAGCTTTGATTGTTATACATCTTTTCTTAAAGTATATAGCAAAATCAGGAATGGCATTGTTTGTAATCTATAGAGTTCTATTAGGAGCAGTTCTTCTCTGGATGTTCTAGAAATAACTGTATTAGGATTTGAAAACTGCAGTTTGTCCGTGATGAGAAACTGCAGTTTTTTTATTACAGATCGTAATCACCTTCTGTTTCAGTGAAATTCAGATCTGAAGATAATCGCTTTTTGAAAAAGCCCATCTTGTTTTTCTTTGAATTCTGAGCTTTTCTTTCAAGCGTTATATTATCCTCAGTCAGCGCTGCTGGCTTTTCATTGTTCTTATCATTTAATTCATCTTCAGGAATGCTTTTCATGTACTCTTCAACGAGCATTACTCGTTTTTCGTACATTTTCTGTCCTATCTGAGGTCCTTTAAATCCCTGATCAACAAATTCCTTTGCCTTTACTGTTTTGCAGATATCAAACATTTCAAGAAAATAGTCAGTTCTTGAAAACTCTCTGTTCTCAAATCCTAATCTTCCAAGAAAATCGCATTTACAGCATAAGGCAAAAGGTTTAACCCACTCTTCTCGTCTCCATGCATCAAGATTGTCAAAAAGGCTGACGACAGTTTTTCCTCCACCTTTATAGAGGTGATGCATAACAGAGTGATACTTTACAACCTTAATTGCAAACTGTTCATAGGCAGATGGAA
>NZ_JBGVMC010000090.1:0-11344 GCF_045124615.1 Succinivibrio sp. | reverse complement strand
TATAAAGATTCAGTACCAAACATAAAAGGAACTTTAGAATTTAATAAAGGTTTAATTGGCTATAAGACATTTATTGTTCCTTTATCAAAAGCAAATCTTGATCTAAATGCTACATATAACAGTTATGATCTTTCCTTTAACGCTCAGATTTTCAGGGATAAAGGTCAGGCAAATATAAAATTAAAAGTAGATAATCCATATTCAGCAAAGACACTATCAGGCTCTGTTGTTCTTGACGATATAGATTTGTCAGTATTTTCATCTGCATCAAATCAGATTAATGCTCTTGTAGGTAAGCTGAATCTTGATACAAGACTTTCAGGCTCAATTGGTTCACCACTGCTTTATGGCAAGCTGATGGCAAAAGGAAGAGCTGAACCTAGAATCAGTATCGGTCAGATAAATGAGTTTGACCTTCAGGTTGATGCAAATGGAAATACAGGCCTTATCAATGGTGAGTTAAAACTCAATGAGGTTCCTTTAAGTATAAATGGTAATCTTGATTGGGCTGAATCTCCTCTTGCTTCTATCAAAGTAAAAGGTCAGTCTATTCCTGTGTTCTTGCTTCACTATGGCGAGGCTTCAGTAGATATTGACACTCTTGTAAATATAAACAAAAAACTGAGTGTTCAAGGTGATATATATATTTCTTCAGCTCTAATAAAATTCAAAGATATTGAAAACTCTACAGTATCTCCATCTGAAGATGAAATTCTTATTACCAAAGCAAGTAACCTAAAAAAGACAACAGTATATCTTAAGGATAGACAGCTTAACAATGATATGAGCATTGATGTGAATGTTCTTTTAGGAGATAAGATCAAAGTTGATGCTATGGGACTTAAGGCAAATGCAGTAGGCTCAGTCAGAGTTATAAAGAGTACTGACAGTCCTATTGTGCAGGGACAGGGTAAGGTGTCACTGGTAAATGGACGAGTTGAGGTTTTTGGACATAAATTTATTGTGAATAAAGCTGACGCTATCTTCAAGAAAAATCTGTTTGTTCCATATTTAGATGCTGAAGTTGTAGTTGATCAGTCAACAATTGAAGATGATGTAACTGCTGGCGTATATATAAAGGGTAATACAAGTGCACCTCAGATACAGCTGTTCTCAAAACCTGCAATGAGTCAAAATGAGATTCTGTCATATCTACTATACGGACATGGACTTGAAAAGAATCAGGTAAATACAGACTCATCATCAGCACAGCTTCTGTTAACTCTTGGAATGGGTACGACAACAGGTGTAATTAATTCTATTGTAGGTATTTTTGGAATGGATGGTGTGCAGCTAGGTTCATCTGGATCTGGTGAGGATACACAGCTTGAAGTTCAGACTTATCTGACAAACAGAATTCGTTTATCATATGGTTATGGTATTTATAATTCAGTAAATGAATTTAAAATAAGATATGAAATTGTAAGAAAACTGTATGCTGAATTCATATCTGCAATAGATCAGTCAATAGATCTAATTTACAACTTTGAAGTAGATTAACGAGGTTGCAAGTGAAATATATTAATTCAAAAAAGAATTCTGATGGTCGCCTTGATGAAGATGTTGTTCTTGAACTTGAGTATGGTGATTTAATCAGTCATTTCGATAGTATTTCAATAACCTCATCCGATGATGTAAAAGCTCGGTCTTTTGCTTCACTGCAGTTAAGAGCAAAAAAAGCAATAAAAGATCTGCTTTCAAATAGCAATTCAAAGTTACTTATGCTTTGCGGCAGTTCTCTTGTGGATACAAATAAAGTTGCATATGAACTTGTTACTAAGATAAGTGGAACAGCTCCATCTATTTGTTTTGCACCAAGTAAAGAACAATGCTTTGGATCTAATAATCAAATAGGCGTACTAAATACTAAAGGCGTTGTAATAATGCCTTGTTCTCATCTTATTGATCATCCAAAATGGTTAGGTCTTGTTAATGCAAGTCTTGAAACAAATCAGCATTTAAAACTAATCTTAACAGGTGATGATACAGACTGTGCTGCTCTTAATATGATGTGGACGACACTGGATCATGTTATGAGAACCGATCTTGTTTTGGAGTATCCAGCTTTAGGAGCTGTAAATCTTATGGCTGGACTTATCAAGGATTATCAGGAAAAGTTCAATGTAAAACCTTTTGATCTTGATGCGATAAAACTTATGTGCTCTTGGTCCTCAAGACAGTCAGGTGACAGAAGGTACATAGGTATTCCTGAAATAAGATTATGTGATCTTGTTATAGCAGCAAGCTCTTATGCACAATCAAAATATGTTACATACAAGAATGTTTTAAAAGCTATTGGAGCTGAAGATTTCAGAGTTAACTCATTATCAGTTCTTGGTCTTAGAAATCACAAGGACAATCAGATCTTGCTTGCAACAAGAGGTGAGTCTGTAGGTCAGATAAACGGTCTTAGTGTAATTGAGACTGCTGGTACTTCTTATGAGTATGGAGAACCTGTAAGAATTACAGCTACATTAAGAGCTGGTGGTGAAGGCGACGTTATTGATATTGAAAGAAAAGCAGAGCTTGCCGGTCAGATCCATGCAAAAGCTATGATGATTATTAACGGCTTTTTATCAAACGAATTCTGTCAGGAAACACCTATGCCTGTGTCAGCAAGTCTTGTATTTGAACAGTCATATTCTGAAATAGATGGTGATTCAGCTTCACTTACTGGCTTGTGCGCAGTTGTATCAAGTCTTGCAAATCTCCCAATAAGACAGGATTTAGCTGTTACCGGTGCAGTTGATCAGTTTGGTGATGTTCAGCCGGTAGGTGGTCTTAATGAGAAAATAGAAGGTTTCTATAAAATCTGCAGACTACATGGTTTTACTGGTACTCAAGGCGTTATTATTCCAATTTCTTGCATAAATCAGCTGGTTTTAAGACCATCTGTTGTAAATGCAGTTAAAAAAGGAAAATTCCATATATATGTAGTGGGCCACGTAACTGGTGCAGCAAAGCTTCTTATGAATACTATCTGGGGGGATGAGAATATAGAAAATTCAATCTACTCAAAGATCTGCGATAGGTTAGATAGCGTATCTAATGAAAGAGAAACCAAAAGTTGGTGGCATTTTTGGTAAAAATGTATGTTCTAATATAAAATTAATCTAATTAAAATATTCTTACTTCATCAAATATGAAACAAGGAGTTTTATATATGAAGTTAAGAAATTGTGTTATCTTTTCTCTGTTATTAGGTCTTAGCTCAGTTTCTTCAGCTGGTGAAAGTTTTGGTTTTTTCTACCAGCAGAATAACAATTACGGTTCATCTGTTGGAATGAATTATGGATACGGTGTAGGAGCTCATCATCATCACCATGCGCCTCCACCACCTCCACCAAGACATTTTCATGAGCCTCCACCACCTCCACATCACCATGATTATGGTTATCATAGAGGTCATCATAAGAGAAAATTCCATCATCACCATTAATGGCTAATGACAGAATTTATACAATACCTTGATAGAAATATCAGGTATTTTTTTTATGGATAAATTCTTGATAAAACGTCCTGATATGCAGATATGCCAATAAGCTGTTTTACAATGGTAAGAGCAAATTCCATTGTATATGCTGGCGCTCTTCCTGTAATAATATATCCGTTTCCAGAAACTTCTACACCTTTATCAGTGAAATTGTCGTATCCGTTTTCTGTTCCTGGAAAACCTGCCATTACAGTACCATCATCTATAATTCCTTTATTATATAGAACAACTCCAGGAGCTGCACAGATTGCTGCTACATGACGTTTTTCATCTTTTTGTTTTTTTAGAATGTTTATAAGTTTTTCAGAAGATGCAAGTGTTTTAGTGCCAGGACCGCCAGGAACGATTACTATGTCGTAGTTTTCGCAGACCTCATCAATAGTCATATTACAGATTGTTACAGTTCCATTTGACAGTCTAATCATTCTGGTATTATCGCTTGTAACTGAAGCAGTTGTAACTTTGATTCCAGCTCTGTTTAATATATCTAATGTTGTAATTGCTTCAATATCTTCTGTGCCATTTGCCATGGCTATTAATGCAGTCTTCATTTTTCTCTCCACTAGTTTTTTTTTGTAATTTTATTTAATGATTAGAATAACGACAACTTTGTTAATATTAAAGTTAGTTGTAGGTCAAGAAACAAATGAAATTCTGTTAATAAATAATAAAATACGATAAAAATCAGATAGTAAGCTGAAATAATACAAAGAATAAACTAAGATTGTATTTAGTTTCTTTAGGGAATAAAATGAGTGGCTCCTCCTGCAAGACTTGAACTTGCGACATACGGATTAACAGTCCGCCGTTCTACCGACTGAACTAAGGAGGAACTTAGATTTTTGTTTTCAATCTCTTGAAAACGGAGATGATTATAAAGGCTGTTTTCAATTGTGTCAACAAAAGTTTGAAAAATTTTTTTATTAAAATCAATGAAAATTTTACAATACGCATATATATGCACTCTTATAAAAAAGAAAATATAAAATCATCAAATTTAATTGGATCGCCTAATAATACTATAATAGTCTTGTTCAGTTCACGGAATAGATAAAAATGAAAGAATTCAAACTGCATGCTAATTTTCAGCCAACGGGCGATCAGCCAGAGGCAATAGATAAGATCGTAAATGGGTTTTTAAATAAGGATAAGGCACAGACTCTGCTTGGTGTAACAGGTTCAGGTAAGACCTTTACTATGGCTAATGTTATAGCAAAGCTGAACAGACCAACAATGATTCTGTCTCATAATAAAACTCTTGCAGCTCAGCTTTATGGTGAGATGAAGGAGTTTTTTCCTGAAAATGCAGTTGAATACTTTGTATCCTACTATGACTACTATCAGCCTGAAGCTTATGTTGCAGCATCAGATACCTTTATTGAAAAGGATGCCAAGGTTAATGATCATATCGATCAGATGCGATTAAGTGCCACAAAGGCCTTGATGGAAAGAAAGGATGTTATTGTTGTTTGTTCCGTTTCTGCAATCTATGGTTTAGGTGAACCTGAAACCTACTTAAAAATGATGCTTCATGTAACAGTAGGAGAGGAAATAACTCAGGATAATATAACAAAAAGGCTTTCTGAACTTCAGTACACAAGAAACGATATCGGTTTTGAAAGATCAACTTTCAGAGTAAGAGGCGACGTAATAGATATCTATCCATCAGAGTCAGATGGATATGCCATAAGATTAGAACTATTCGATGATTGTGTAGAATCCATTAAGACATTTGATCCTCTAACAGGTGAAACTTTACAGAAACTTAAAAGAGTTACTGTATTTCCAAAAAATCATTATGTAACCCCAAAAGAGATCCTGCAAAGAGCTGTTGATGAAATAAAAGTAGAATTAAATGACAGATGTCAGTATTTTCTTAACGAAAACAAGTTACTAGAAGAGCAGCGCTTAAGAGAGAGAACAACCTATGATATCGAAATGATAAATGAGTTAGGTTACTGCTCAGGAATTGAAAACTATTCAAGATATCTTACAGGTCGAGAAGAAGGTGCTCCTCCACCTTGTCTTTTTGATTATCTTCCAAAAGACGGATTGCTCATTATTGATGAGTCCCATGTAACAGTTCCCCAGATAGGAGCAATGTACAAAGGAGACAGATCAAGAAAAGAAAGTCTTGTAAATTTCGGCTTCAGACTACCATCTGCATATGATAACCGTCCATTGAAGTTTGATGAATTTAAAAAATTACAGCCACAGACTTTATATGTCTCTGCAACCCCAGCTCAGCTAGAACTTGATGAATCGAGTCAGATTGTAGAGCAGGTTATTAGACCTACAGGTCTTTTAGATCCGATAATTGAGGTAAGACCTGTTGCAAGTCAGGTTGATGATGTTATGTCAGAAATCCGCTCATGTGCCAAAAAAAATGAGCGCGTACTTATTACAACACTGACTAAGAAGATGGCTGAAGAATTAACATCATATCTTTCAGATCATGATATTAGAGTAAGATATCTTCATTCTGATATTGATGCTGTTGAAAGAATGGAAATCATTCGCGATCTAAGATTAGGTGAGTTTGATGCTCTTGTTGGTATTAACCTTTTAAGAGAAGGTCTTGATATGCCTGAGGTATCAACAGTTGCAATTCTTGATGCTGATAAGGAAGGTTTTTTAAGATCAGACAGATCACTTATACAGACAGTAGGACGAGCTGCAAGAAATGTAAACGGAAGAGCTATTTTCTATGCAGACAAGATAACACCTTCAATGCAGATCACTATTGATGAGACTGCAAGACGTAGAGCAATTCAGGAAAAATACAATAAAGAGCATAATATTGTTCCAACGCAAATTAACAAAAAGATTGTTGATGTAATGGATCTTGCAATCAGTGAGACCAATTCCTTTAAGGTTCCTGAAGAGAAAAGAGCTAAACCTATATCTCGTGCTCAATGGGAGCAGAAGACTCTGTCAAAGCGCATAAATGCAAAGGATCTTACAAAGAGAATTGAAACATTAGAAAAGAGCATGAAGGAGCTAGCATTAGAACTTAAATTTGAGGAAGCTGCAGCTATCAGAGATGAAATTGCAGATTTAAGACAGGCTCTTATTCTTCTACCAGGAATAGATCTTTCTGAAACTGATTAGAAGTATGAATTTGTCGATACAGCTAGAAAAAAAGAAGGCAAATGCCTTCTTTTTTGCAGGTTAATAAAATTATATCAGTTCTGGTTTAAAGCATAGTTTTTCTGAGCTACATCAATCATGAAACCTAATACGTTATCAAGATCTTCCTCATCAAGTTCTGCTTCAATATCAACTTTTGCAACTTCACTAATGGTAGCTAAATCTGCAAGCATTTCCTTGTCCTTGATTTTCTCTAAAGAGCCGTCTTCTGAATTTACAGTAAGGCCTAAAGCAAAACCGTAAGATAGGTCAGCAAGAGTTTGAAGTCTTAGTTTTTTGTCAAAAGAAGAATCAGGCATGCTGAATAAATCTTCATCTCCCTTTTCAATCTTTTCTTTTAAATCCATACCAAGATTTGTAAGAACAGCGATAATTTCTCCTGGAAGTGGCTGATTGTCATTTAAAAGTGAAGAAAAAGAATTTATGAAAATTCTTGAACCAGCTTCAACACCCTTTGACATAATTCCTATCATTAAAGATGTCCAGACAAAAGGTGTAGTGGTGATTCCTGCTTTGTTAAGATCGTTTAATACCTTTGTATAGGTGCCGTTTTTTACAGTCATAAGATAACCTTTTCACTAATTTTTTTATAAAAATCTACTTTATGTATTATAATAGGCACAGGTTTGTGTGTCACCACAGATACATTCATTTTACTGAATTGCTTTTTGAAAAACGGAATTAAAAGATGCATCCAATGCTTAACATTGCAGTACGTGCTGCACGCCAGGCTGGTAATTTAATTGCTCGTAACATCGGTCAGCAGGATAACTTTGAAATCACTACAAAGAATAAAGATGATCTTGTTACAAGTATTGATAAACAGTGTGAAAAGGTAATTGTTGACACACTAATGAAGTCATACAGAGATCATTCATTCCTAACTGAGGAAGCTGGTCTTTTAGGTAATCCTGATTCTGAATATCAGTGGGTTATCGATCCTATTGACGGAACAACAAACTTTGTTCAGGGAATTTCTCACTGTGCAGTATCAATTGCTTTACGCCACAATGGTAAGACTGAAATTGGTGTAGTTTTTGATCCTGTTTTAAATGAGATGTTCACTGCATCTCGAGGTGAAGGTGCTTACCTAAACAGCCGCAGAATTCGCGTTTCTAACCGTGATTCTCTAGATGGAGCAATCATCGGAACTGCATTCCCTACAAGATATCGTGACAGAATGTCAGCTTATCTAGTTCTATTTTCACGCCTGATTTCAAACTGTGCTGATGTACGTCGTATGGGCAGTGCAAGTCTTGATTTATGCTATGTTGCCTGTGGTAGATTTGACGGCTACTTAGAGCAGGGTTTAAAGGCATGGGACTTTGCTGCAGGTGAGTTAATTCTTCGTGAAGCTGGTGGTATTACCACTGATTTTGCAGGCGAGGAAGGCTATGTAAAGAGCGGTAACCTAGTTAGCGGAAATCCTGCAATGTTACGCAGTCTGCTTAAGGTTTGCGAAGCTCAGACATTACCTGCAATCTTAAAGTAAGAAACAATCAAATCTAAAATGAAGGCTGACAGATGTCAGCCTTTTTCATAAGTACATTACAGTGATCTTTTATATAAAGGAAGAATTGTTGCAGGTTTATTTTTAAATACATCTCTAATCTGAGCTAAAAACACTTCTGCAGTTGCAAGACTGTCTATTAACGCATTATGAGCCTCATATTCAGGCAGATTCCTTCTTTCCCTTATTGAACTTAGTCTTACATCAATATTAGGATTAGCCATATTAAGCTTTCTTTCAATTTCCATAGTATCTAGCACAAGAAAAGGCAGGGGATCTTTTTTTCTTAGTCTTAGAATTTTCCTGATAAAGCCGCATTCAATATATGAGCAGTGAACAAGGATGATTTTTCCTGAAATCTTTTCTAGAAGATCATAAATGGCAACAGATATATCCTTACCGTTTGCAAGCAGTTCAGGAGTTATCTGATTTATTATTGCAGATTCCTTTTTTATTACATCTTCCCTGTTTTTAATATAGTAATGAAAGGTTGAATTGAACTGTATTGCCGATCTTGTTATATCGATACCTCCAATAGACAAGATCTGATCATTTTCAATATCAAGACCAGTAGTTTCAAAATCTATAGCTGTAATCTGACACTGCTTAATAGGAGTATCTTTGCTAACGTCTATCTTTTTATAGAACTGACGTAGCTCATCAGGACAGTGTTTTGATGAGCTGAATTTTTCAATCCTTTTGTTAAGTATCTGTATAGGATCTAATAAACTGAAAAGTCCCATTAGAGAATTCCTCGACCAGGAGCAAATCTGAATTGTGCTGCTTTTTGGTGTTTTGCGATAATTCTGAAAGCATCTCTTAAATGATTTCTTTCAAACTGACTTAAATCTTCTGGATTTATGTTATTAGTAAGCTCTTTGCCATTAGCAAGACTTCTTAGCTGATGATTAAATCTAACATGATTTAAGAATGTATATGCCTCTGCAAGTTCTTTGTAATCAACTTCCTTTAACAGATCACATTTTACAGCTGCTTCAAGTCTTTCATATGTATCAGTTGACAGACATTTTGCTGCGATACCGTAGATTCTTGCAAGTTCAATTATCAGGTTAATTGCCTGCTTTTTAATATTAAGATATGGATTGTTGTTTCCATCTTTCATTAGAACAAACTGTCTGAATGTACCTAAAGGAGGAGCAACATTAGTTGATATGGATACTAAGGTTGCTAGAAATCTGCTGTTTTCCTTTGCTTGATTAACAAGATGCTCTCTAAGCTCCTTTACAAGTCCAACATTACCGTGGATTGCTCTCATATCAAGGAAGACCGAGCTTGCAAGGATAGCTTCTTGAGTTGTATTTAAGATCCAGTCGTTGTAATACTCCTTCCACTTATCGATAGAGCACAGATACTTTTCATTTGAAGCCATAAAGTTTCCATCGCAAAGTGTGTAACCGCATTTATCAAGATTGGTATTAACAAAGTTTGCAAGCTCTCTAAAATAGGCAAGAGCTTTTTCATCAGGTTCTGACTGAGTAATTATGCAGTTATCCTGATCTGATAGAAACTGAACTTCAGAGCGCGCCTGAGAGCCTGCTGCAACAAAAGCAAAAGGCATAGGAGGCTCGCCGATTTTGTTTTGTGCAATTTTTATTAAAGCCTGACAGAAAGTATCTGCGATATGACTCATTACTTTCTGAATGGTATGTGGCTTTACATTCATCTGCACAAGAGTTTCAAAAATCTCTCTTTTTTGCTCAGATAATCTTACAAGTTTATCGACTGTTTTTGCTCTTGTAATTCTCTGACACAGATAAATAGCCTGAAGCTGAGTATTCTGAAGAAGACTTGTAGTTGAAACAGAGCCATAGATTTTTGAATTTTTAAGAACCGGCAGATTCTTGATGTTGTACATTACCATGATTTCTAGAGCATCATAAATTGATTTATCCGCATCTATAGTCATTACATTTGAAGTCATGATAGTTGATATTGGCATGTTAATATCAAGAGCTTTAGCAACAGCCTTAAGGGTAATGTCTGATTTTGTAACAATACCTAAAAGTTTTTCATTCTCCATTACCATTGCAAGATCTGTATTGTGTTCACCAAGTGTAATTGCAGTATGGCAAATAGAGGTATCCTTAGTTACTACAGCTAGATCGTGGGTACATACAGAATCAATACTTTTATTGTGGTAGGAGCCATTTTCATTACCACTCATTTCATCAGCATAATTATGTGATGAAGACAATCTAATCCATTCTTTAGAGTTAAAATAATCTCCGACAGATTTGTTTTTGGTAATAAGAAACTGAAGAACGTTTTTAGGTATCAGATACAATAGAGTATTCTCAAGGAAAACGACTTTATAGTCGGATTCTCCTTCTTTATCAATCTGAGTAAAACCAAAAGTGTCTCCTACAGACAGTCTAGCTCTTAAAGAGTTATCAATTTTATTTCTTTCCTCAACGCAACCTGCTCTAACCATGAAAAGACCCGCGCCTGCAAGATCTTCATTTTCAATGCAGTCATCTTTTGCATGATATGAGATTTCTATTTTGGTTGCAGTTGCATCTTTTTCAAGATCATTTAACTGTGAGAAAGGATATGTCTGTGAAATAAACTCGTATATATTAGGTAATAAAGACTTGTCCATAGCTTATTCCTTGGTTGAAACCTTATGTATAAGAATAATTATAGACTTGTAAACGGTTACATGATAGTGATCTGAATGATATGGTTCAAAATCTTGAAAAAAAACCTGCTCATTTTATGAACAGGTTTTTTGAGAATTATTCAGAAATTATAAAGCTGAATCAGATTTTTCACTTTCAGTTTCAGTCTTTTCTGAATTTTCATTGATGTAAGGTTCAGATGGACGCTTTGTATCGATTGATCTTGTGCTTGCTCCTGAGAAGCGGTTTGAGTAACCACCTGCAAGAGTAGATCTTTCAAAGTCAGCGCCTGACTCATAGTCACGGCCTGATGGAACAGACTGATAATCTACAGCATGAAGTTCTGGGGTAGAGATACCTTCAATACCATCTAGATTAGCATTCTTAAGACCGCCTGCTCGTACACTCTTTTCAAAATCAAAACCAGTTTCAAAATCTCTTGATGGAGTAGACTTTGTAAAATCTACATCATAGTCATCACCTGATTTCATTTCTTCAAAGGTATATAAACGCTCTTTTACCTTATATGGCTCAACAGTAGCGATCTTTGAT
>NZ_JBGVMC010000089.1:0-6138 GCF_045124615.1 Succinivibrio sp. | reverse complement strand
ACATCAGCTTTTGATGCAGATAAAAGAGAAATCTATGCTCAAGCAGGTGTAATCAAAGATGAGTTAAATGAATTTCTAAAGCCATATGGCCTCTTCTTCTCTCCTGAGCTTTCAACCTCTTCAAGAGCATGTCTGTCTGGCATGATTTCAAACGATGCTGCAGGTCAGGGATCTCTTCGCTACGGCAGAACATCATGTCATATCAAGGATGTAACTGTAGTTCTAAAAGACGGTACAAAGGCAACCCTAGGTCCTGTAAGTGGCGATAAGTTAAAGCAGGAATTAAATAGAGATGACTTTTTAGGTTCAATCTACAGAACAGTATATTCAATTGTAAAAGATAAAAGAGAAACAATTGAAGAAATCTTCCCTAAACTGAATCGTTTCATGACAGGTTACGATCTGTACAACTGTTATGATCCAAAGACTGATACTTTAAATCTTGCAAGAATCATATGTGGTGCTGAAGGAACATTAGCAGTAATTCTTGGTGCGACACTTGATCTTACCGTTATTCCAAAGGTAAGAGAACTTATGGTTGTAAAGTATGAAAACTTTGACAGTGCACTTCGCCATGCAGTAGAACTTATCGATGCAGGTGTGTTCTCTGTTGAAACCGTTGATTCAAGAGTATTAAATCTTGCAAAGAAAGATACTGTCTGGGATAGCGTAAAAGAATATATTCATGAGATTGAAGGTCATGATATTCAGGGTATCAATATTGTTGAATTCAACGGTAATGATGAGGCAGAGGAAAAATCTAAACTAGATAAGATCTTCAAGATTGTAAACAAGAGAGCCAAAACATTTGAAAACGGTATTCTAGGGGCTCAGCTTGCAGTAACGGAAAAGGCTGTTGCTGCTATATACGGAATGCGTAAGAAGGCTGTAGGTTTACTAGGTGCTGCTGCAGGTGACAAGAAACTTGTTGCCTTTACAGAAGATACTGTAGTTCCTCCAAGAAATCTAGCTGATTACATTAAGGAGTTCCGTGAACTTCTTGATTCCATGAATGTAACCTATGGTATGTTCGGTCACGTTGATACAGGCCTAATGCACGTAAGACCTGCTCTTGATCTGACAACAGATGAGGATAGAGAGAAGCTAGTAAAGATTTCAGATGGTGTTGTTGAACTTGTTTGTAAATACCAAGGTCAGATGTGGGGTGAGCATGGACGTGGCTACCGTTCTGTTTATGGAGAGAAATTCTTCAAGTCTCTGTATGGTGCTGCAAGAGCTGTAAAGGAAGCATTCGATCCTCAGAATATTTTAAATCCAGGCAAGATCTGTGTTCCTGCATCAAATGGTACAGACGAGCTTGTAAAAATTGATTCTCTGATGAGAGGCGATCTTGATAGAACAGTACCAAAGACTGTAAGAAATGCATTTAAGGGTGCAGTAAGCTGTAATGGTAACGGTCAGTGTTTTAGCTATCAGACAAGTGCACTGATGTGTCCAAGCTATCGTTATACCAAGAATCATATCCGTTCACCAAAAGGCTACTCAGAACTTATGCGTGAGTGGATGAGACTTATGTCTGATAGAGGAGTGAATATTGCAACTGAGGAAGTTTCAATAATGACCTCACTGCCAAATCCTCTGAATTTCTTAAGAAGAGTGTTTAATACAATTGTCTCAAGAGGCAAAGATTTTTCAACAGAGTATCTTGAGAATATTTCAACATGTCTTTCATGTAAATCATGTAAGAGCATCTGTCCTGCTCATGTAAATGCAGCAGACATGAACTCAAGATTCCTGTCTTTATATTACAGCAGATATTTAAGACCACTTATGGATATTCTGATATTAAATGCAGAGTTCACTCTGCCAATAATGTCAAAATTCCCTAAGCTGTCAAATGTCATTTTAAAGAACTCTCTTGTAAAAGGCATATTCAAAAAGGTATTCGGATTCGTTGATATTCCATTATTCAGCGAGGTTACCTTCAAGGAAGAATGCAGATTAAATGGTTTTGATATTCTTTCTGCATCAAAGGCAAAGTCAAGCGATGATGATGTGATCATTGTTACCGATCCTTTCACTGTCTGCTATGAGGCTCATGGTCTGATTCAGATGGCTAATGTGATAAGAGCATTAGGCTACAGGGTATCTTTCCTGCGTCCTTATGTAAACGGAAAGATTAAGATCATCAGAGGTCAGAGACGAAGCTTTGTTCATTTTGCAGCAAAACAGGCAGCAAGACTTGATGCGATTGCAAAGACAAAGAAGGCATTAGTCGGTTATGATCCTGCTTTAACCATCTGCTATCGTGATGAGTATACACAGCTTTTAGGCGATGCTAGAGGTGATTTTAACGTTCTTCTGCCAGAAGAGTGGTTAACTCAGATAATGGCAACAAAGAAGTTTGCTGATAACTTTGAAAAGATTGAAAGCAAAGTAAAGGCTGTTGCTGCAACATCACAATTTAGTGATCCATATTATCTGTTTACACACTGCACAGAGAGAGCTCTTGTAACTCCAGCTCCTGTCATGTGGCAGAACATTATGAACAGATTCTCTTTAAATCTAATTCCAGTAAATGTTGCCTGCTGTGGTATGGCTGGTCTATTCGGTCATATTGCAAAGAATCAGGATGAAACATATGCTGTTTATAACAAGAACTGGAAAGGACAGATTGCTAAGCGTGATTTTGACCACTGTCTAATCACTGGCTTTAGCTGCAGATCTCAGGTTCATAGAATGGAAGGTAAAGAGGCTGTTCATCCATTGTTTGTTTTAGATGACCTTTTACAAGAAGTGTTGTCAGATGATTAGAAACATCCTTTCATATACCATAGGCTCACTCATACTGTTTGTAATGATACCAGTTGCAATGGTATATACAGGTGAGCTTTTTGTATATGATTTCATGCCGGTAAATTCACTGACATTTGTGTTTTCATCATTGTGTTCAGCTTCAGGACTGTTTTTTGTGGTATGGTCAAATTATCTCCTTTTAAAGGAAGGTAGAGGTGGAGCTGTTGAACTTTTTGGTATTGAATTTACACGAAAAACAGAAAAACTGGTTACAACAGGACCTTATGCAATGTGCAGAAATCCCATGCATATGGGAATTATCCTATTTTATTTAGGCTTGAGTTGTGCTATAAATTCACTTATTACATTGCTATTTCCATTCTTGTTTCTCGTTATAAGTTATCTGTATGCAATATTAGTTGACGAGAAAAGATTACGTAAAGATTTTAAAGACGAATATGAAAAATGGGTACAGGATGTACCTAACAGATTTTGGCCAAAAACACCAAGAAGATAGTTCAAGGAGAAGTTCATGACAATGATGTCAGGCGCACAGATGGTTGTGCGTACACTAGAAGATTTAGGTGTAGAAAGTTTATTTGGATATCCAGGCGGTGCCGTGCTTGATATTTATGATGCACTGCTGGAGTCTAAAAAGATTAAGCACATTCTAGGACGTCATGAGCAGGGTGTGGCACATGCTGCAGATGGTTATGCAAGAGCAACCGGTAAGGTTGGTGTATGTCTTGTAACATCAGGTCCTGGTGCAACAAATACCGTTACCTCTATTGCAACTGCATATATGGATTCTATCCCAATGGTTATTCTTACTGGCCAGGTTGGAACTCCACTTATCGGTTCTGATGCATTCCAGGAGGTTGACACTGTAGGTATCACAAGACCTATCGTTAAGCACTCTTACCTATGCCAGTGTGCACTTGATATTCCAAAGTACATAAGACAGGCTTTCTATCTAGCATCAACCGGTCGACCAGGACCTGTTGTTGTTGATATTCCAAAGGACTGTGTTCGCCCATCTTTGCGCTTTGAATATCCAGAGCCAGAAGGTGAGGTTAAGATGAGAGCTTATAATCCAACAACTCAGGGTCATAAAGGGCAGGTAAAGAGAGCTGCAAGAATGATTGCTGAGGCAAGCCATCCTGTTATGCTCGTTGGTGGTGGTGCTCAGTTATCAGGCGCTAAAGATGAGGTAAGAGCAATTGCAAAACGCTTTAATATACCTGTAACCTCAACTCTTATGGGACTTGGTGTATATCCATCAACAGACAAACAGTTCCTTGGCATGCTGGGTATGCATGGTACCTATGAGGCAAACAATGCCATGGACAAGGCTGATTTGGTTTTTGCTGTTGGCTGTCGTTTTGATGATCGTGTAACTAACAATCTTGCTAAATTCTGTCCTGCTGCAAAGATTGTTCATATCGATATCGATCCTGCTTCAATTTCAAAGACTGTTAACGCGGATCTTCCAATCGTAGGTGATGCAAAGATTGTTTTAAATCAGTTTATCGATGCTTTCAATGAGTTTGATCTTAAAGAAAACACTGAGGCTATGAAATCATGGTGGACAGAAATTGAGAAATTCAGACATATTGACTGTCTGAACTACCGTCATGATGAGAATATGATTCAGCCACAGGAGATCATCGAGGCTGTTTACAGAGCAACAGACGGAAAGGCAATTATTGCAACTGACGTTGGTCAGCATCAGATGTTTACAGCTTTATATTACAAGTTTGATGAGCCACGTCATTTCTTGACCTCAGGAGGCCTTGGAACCATGGGTTATGGTTTCCCTGCAGCAGTAGGTGCAAAGATAGGCTGTCCTGATGCACAGGTATGTCTGTTTACAGGTGACGGCTCTTTCCAGATGAATATTCAGGAGCTTTCAACCTGTTTAGAGTATGGTATCCCTGTTAAGATCTTTATTCTTGATAATCATACCTTAGGAATGGTTCGTCAGTGGCAGAGAATGTTCTATAAAGGACATATCAGCTCAACAAATCTTAACTCAAATCCAGATTTCATTGCTCTTGCAAAAGCATATGGTCATGAGGGTATCAGAGTAGAGAAACCTTCAGAGCTTGATGATGCCGTAAAGAAAGCTCTTTCAATGAAAGACAAACTTGTTATTGTTGATATTCTGTGTAACACTGATGCAAAGGTTCTTCCAATGCAGCAATCTGGTGGCAGCATGTCAGATATGTTCTTAAGCGAGGAATAGTAAATGAGACAGATTATTTCTATTCTTCTTGAAAACGAGGTTGGTGCATTATCAAGAGTTGTAGGCCTTTTCTCACAAAGAGGCTACAGCATTGAGAACATCACAGCAGCTCCAACTGAAGACGCTGCTCTTTCTAGAATCACTATTCTGACAGATGGTGATGAAGCTATTGTTGAGCGTATTACAAAACAGCTTCACAAGCTTGTCAATGTTATCAAGGTATCTAGCAAACAGGATGACTCTTCAAATATAGTTTCAAGAGAGATCTTATTTGTTAAGGTTCAGGCAATCGGTCATACCCAGAGAGAGGAAATCAAGACTCTTTGCGATATTTTCAAGGCTCAGATTGTTGATATTACTCCAGAACTATATATTCTGCAGTATGTGGATACCTCATTTGAGGTCGATCGCTTCTTAAAGGCTGTCAAAGAGCAGGCTGAGGTCGTGGAGACCGTGCGTTCAGGTGTGTGTGGAATATTCAGAGGCGAGCAGTCACTGCATTCATAAGCTGTAATGATTCAATGAGCCTCGCAAAATAGCGAGGCTTTTTAGTTTTAGCGGTACAAAAAAATGAACATAGACGAGTATAAAGAGCAGAAAAAGACTATTTTAGATACAGTTGAGAATTTATATAAAGAAAACAGAATATTTGATGTCATCAAATTATTAGAGAATTCAAATCTTGACGATTCTCTGTGTCTTGAACTTGTAAGAGCCTATATAAATGCCGCATCAAAGGCATCTGATCCATATTCACTATATGAAAAGGCTTTGCTTATCTTAAAAAAGATTTCAACTTCATGTTACAACGAGCCAAAATGGCATTTTTATGAAGGATACATTCTTTATAAACAAGATCTGTTCGAAGAAGCTCTTATCCGTTTTGAAAAGGCATTAAAACTTGTAGACATCAGTGATTCAGATCTTTTCTTCAAGATAAACACTCTTTTAGAAAATACCAAGAATACTGTAGCTTTAAAAGATCATAAGCCACTTGATAACAAGCATAAAACTCAGCTGCTTGAAAAGATAACATCCTATTTTGGAAATCCTACAAAACTTTGCTCTTTTGACAATATTGAGCTTTATCATATAGGTCCCGATCTGAAACATGACTATAACATCATAATCTCTGT